>NZ_JBQENY010000013.1:0-134977 GCF_052044915.1 Sphingopyxis sp. 22461 | reverse complement strand
AGCGCCGGACCAGCGTTTGCACTGGATTGCGGGCGGCAAGGCCAAGGGCGACGGGCTCGCGGCGTGCCGTCCCTGGTTCGGTCACGTCAAACGCGCCTATCTGATCGGCGAGGCGATGGAGCCATTCGCAGCCGAAATCGGCGATGACCTGCCCGTCGACCTGTCGGGCGATATGGCGACCGCAGTCGCCCACGCGGCGGCGGCGGCAAAGCCGGGCGATATCGTTCTGCTCTCGCCAGCGTGCGCGTCGTTCGACCAGTTCAAGGATTATGAGCAGCGCGGCGATGCGTTTCGCGCCGCCGTTCAGGCGCTCGGGGCATGAGCGGGGGGGACAATATGGAGAGCGCGACCGAAAGGCCGGTGATCGCCGCCACGCGCACCACGAAACGCCGCGGCCCGCGCCTCAGCCGCGCCGACCGCACGCCGCTCGGCCTGTGGTTCTGGGAAATCGACCGCGTGCTGTTGTTGCTCGTGTCGATCCTCGTCGCGGTCGGGCTCGTCGCCGTGGCCGCGGCTTCGCCCGTCGCGGCGCAGAAATTGTCGACCTCGACCGCGTCGCTCGACCCGCTCTATTATTTCTATCGCCAGCTGATGTGGGTGATCGTCGGCGTGCCGGTGATGTTGATGGTGTCGATGCTGCCCAAGCCGCAGGCGCGGCGCTTCGCCATCTATGGCACCATCGCCTTCCTCATCCTCCTCTTCCTCGTGCCGCTGGTCGGCACGTCGGTCAACGGCGCGCAGCGGTGGATCGGCAGCGGCGTGTTCCGCCTTCAGCCTTCGGAGTTCCTCAAGCCTTTCTTCGCGGTCGCGCTCGCCTGGGTGCTGTCGCTTCGGCTGCACGACCAGAGCCTGCCGGTCGTGCCACTGGCGCTCGCGCTCACCGGCGTCATCGCGCTGCTCCTCATGGGCCAGCCCGACCTGGGGCAGACGGTCATCTTCGTCGCAACCTGGCTGGTGCTGGTGATGGTCGCTGGGCTGTCGATGCGGATTCTGGCCGGTCTCGCGGGAGCCGGGGTGGTCGGGCTCGTGCTCGCCTATTTCTTCTACCCGGTCGCGCAGCAGCGCATCAACATCTGGCTGTTCGCCGAGGGTGACAGCTTTCAGGTCGACAAAGCGCATGCGACGCTGACCGCCGGCGGTCTCATCGGCACCGGCCCCGGCGCGGGTCTTGCCAAGTTCCAGCTGCCCGAAGCGCACACCGATTATATCTTCTCGGTCATCGGCGAGGAGTTCGGGATGATCGCGTGCATCGCGATCGCGGTGCTCTATCTCGCGATCATCGTGCGCGTCCTCGTCCGCCTGCTCGACGAGGAAGACAGCTTCCTGATCCTCGCGGTCGCGGGGCTGATCGCGCAATTCGGCGGGCAGGCGGTGATCAACATGGCGGTGAACACGCAAATCTTCCCGTCGAAGGGGATGACCTTGCCGTTCATCAGCTATGGCGGCTCGTCCTTCATCGCTTTGTCGATCGGCATGGGTTTGCTCTTGTCGCTGACCCGCCGAAACCCCTATGCGGCACGGGTGTCGATGACCCGAAACTGGAACAAGAAATGACCGCAACACGCCACTTCCTTCTCGCCGCCGGCGGGACGGGAGGACATATGCTGCCCGCCTACGCCCTCGCGGGCGAACTGATTTCGCGCGGACACCGCGTCGCGCTGGTCAGCGACGACCGCGGGCTGAAGATTCCGGGCGCCCCTGCCGAGATGGAAACGCACGTTCTGCCCGCCGGCCGCGTGTCGGGCGGCCCCGTCGGCTGGCTCAAGGCCGCGCTTGCGATCCGCAAGGGCCGCCGCATGGCGATCGACCTGATCGACGCGTTCGACCCCGCGGTCGTCGTCGGTTTCGGCGGCTATCCCTCGCTTCCCAGCCTGCTCGCCGCGGGCGCGATGAGGCGGCCCCGCGTCCTCCATGAGCAAAATGCCGTGCTCGGCCGCGTCAACCGCATGATGGCGCCGCGCGTCGATGCGGTGGCGGTCGCGTACCACAATATCCAGCGCTATCCCGAGGGGCATGAGCTGAAGAAGCATATCACCGGCAACCCGGTGCGCGACGAGATCATCGCGATCCGTGAAGAGGGTTTCCCGCCGCTGCCCGAGGATGGCATCTTTCGCCTGCTCGTCGTCGGGGGAAGTCTGGGCGCAACGGTGCTCAGCGAAGTCGTGCCCGCGGCGATCGCGATGCTGCCGCGCGCGCTCCTCGACCGGTTGCAGGTCGTCCAGCAGTGCCGCGAGGACGATATCGAAGCGGTGCGCGCCAAATATGCCGAGCTGGGCGTTGCCGCCGAATGCGCTTCCTACATCAAGGATTTCCCCGAGCGGCTGCGCTGGGCGCATATGGTGATCGCGCGCGCGGGCGCCTCGACCGTCGCCGAGCTGGCGTGCGCCGGCCGTCCGGCGATCTTCGTGCCCTATCCGCACGCGATGGACGACCACCAGACCTATAATGTCGTCGACCTCGTCGAAGCGGGCGGGGCGATTGCGTTTCAGCAGCCCGATTTCACGCCGGCCGAGGTCGCCAAGCATATCCAGCGCATGGCGCTCGAGCCCGGTGCGCTCGAAGCGGCGGCCGAGCGCGCGGCGAGCTGCGGCTTGCCCGATGCCACACGCGATCTTGCCGACCTTGTCGAATCGCTCGTCGCGCCGCCGATGATGGACGTGATCCGCGTCGGGGCGTCCTCGGGCCAGCGTGCGGCCGCAACCGGCATGGCTTCGGCCCGCACGGGAGATAAATGATGCGCGGCGTTGCGACCGACATCGGCACCATCCACTTCATCGGCATCGGCGGCATCGGCATGTCGGGGATCGCCGAAGTGATGCACAATCTCGGCTATCAGGTGCAGGGCAGCGATATCGCCGACGGCTATGTGATCGAAGGGCTGCGCAAGCGCGGCATCAAGGTCGCGATCGGGCACGAGGCATCGAACGTCGACGGCGTCGCAGTCGTCGTGACCTCGACCGCGGTTAAGCGCGGCAATCCCGAGGTCGAGGCGGCACTCGCCAGCCGCATCCCGCTTGTCCGCCGCGCCGAAATGCTCGCCGAGCTGATGCGGCTGAAGTCGACCGTCGCGATCGCGGGCACCCACGGCAAGACGACGACGACCAGCCTCGTTGCGGCGTTGCTCGATGCGGGCGGCATCGACCCGACCGTGATCAACGGCGGCATCATCAACAATTACGGCTCGAACGCGCGCCTCGGCGCCAGCGACTGGATGGTGGTCGAGGCCGACGAGAGCGACGGCAGCTTCCTGCGCCTCGACGGCACGATCGCGGTCGTCACCAACATCGATCCCGAACATCTCGATCATTACGGCAGCTTCGATGCGATCAAGGATGCGTTCGTCGAGTTTATCGAAAATGTGCCCTTCTATGGCGCCGCGATGCTCTGTCTCGACCACCCCGAGGTGCAGGCAATCATCCCGCGCATTCGCGACCGCCGCATTATCACCTATGGCTTCTCTGCCCAAGCCGACGTGCGCGGCACCAATGTGACGCCCGGCCCCGACGGCAACCGCTTCGACGTCGTCGTGCGCGACCGCGACGGCAACAGCCGCACGATTGAGGGCATTCATTTGCCGATGTCGGGGCGGCACAATGTCCAGAATTCGCTCGCGGCGATCGCGGTCGCACTGCACATGGGCGTTTCGGACGACAAGATCGTGTCGGGCTTCCACGGTTTTGCCGGGGTCAAGCGCCGCTTCACGAAGGTCGGCGAGATTGCTGCCGGTGAGGGCGTGGTGACCGTGATCGACGATTACGCGCATCACCCGGTCGAAATTCGCGCCGTCCTGTCAGCCGCACGCGAGGGCGTCGGTGCGGGCCGCGTCGTCGGCGTCGTCCAGCCGCACCGCTTCACGCGCCTCCGCGATCATATGGACGATTTCCAGCAGGCGTTTAACGACGCCGATATCGTGCTCGCGCTGCCCGTCTATGCGGCAGGGGAAAGCCCGATCGACGGCGTGTCTTCGGATGCGCTGGTCGAAGGTCTGCGCGATCGCGGTCACCGTCAGGCAAATGTCGTCGCCGACGCCGGCGCACTGGCTTCCGCTATCGCGGCGAGCATCGCTGCGGGTGATCTCGGCGCCGGCGACAAGATCATCTGTCTCGGCGCGGGCGACATCACCAAGATGGCGGCGGGCCTCGCCGCCGCGGTGGAGGCGGCATGAGCGCCGTCGACACCCTTCCGGCGGTGCGCGGCAAGCTGACGGCAAAGGCGCCGCTGGCGCCGCTCGTCTGGTTCAAATCGGGCGGTCCCGCCGACTGGCTTTTCGAGCCGAAGGATGTCGGAGACCTCGCAGATTTTCTCCGCGACCTCGACCCCGCGGTGCCGGTAATGGCGCTCGGGCTCGGATCGAACCTCATCGTCCGCGACGGCGGCTTTCCGGGTGTCGTCGTGCGGCTTGGCAAGGCGTTCGCCAAGGTCGAAGCGCTCGACGCCACGACGCTTCGTTGCGGGGGCGGCGCTTCAGGCATTCTCGTTTCCTCGACCGCGCGCGACGGGGGTATCGCCGGTATGGAGTTTCTGCGCTCGATCCCCGGCACCGTCGGCGGCTTCGTCCGCATGAACGGCGGTGCCTATGGCGGCGAGGTCAAGGATATCCTGATCGACTGCGACGTCGTGCTGCGTTCGGGCGAGCAGAGGACTCTGCCGCTCGCGGACCTCGGTTACACCTATCGCCACAGCGAATTGCCTGAAGGCGCGGTCGTGACCGGTGCGACCTTTCGCGGCCAGCCCGGCGAACCCGCCGCCATTCAGGCCGAAATGGACCGCATCTCGGCCAGCCGCGAAGCGTCGCAGCCGCTGCGCTCGAAAACCGGCGGCTCGACCTTCAAGAACCCCGACGGCCACAAGGCGTGGCAGCTCGTCGACGAGGCCGGCTGCCGCGGTTTTGCCGTCGGCGGGGCGCAAGTCAGCGAGAAACACACCAATTTCCTGATCAATACCGGCGATGCGACGAGCGCCGATATCGAGGCGCTCGGCGAGGAAGTCCGCCGCCGCGTGAAGGACAAGAGCGGCATCGAATTGCAATGGGAGATTCAGCGCGTGGGAGTGGCGAAGTGAGCCGGGGTCCGTGGCATGTCGCCGTCCTGATGGGCGGCTGGTCGGCCGAGCGCGAAGTGTCGCTGATGAGCGGCAATGGCGTTGCTGACGCGCTCGAAAGCCGCGGCCATAAGGTCACGCGTATCGATATGGACCGCGACGTTGCATTGCGGCTCGCCGAGGCGAAGCCCGATGTCGTGTTCAATGCGCTCCACGGCGTTCCCGGTGAGGACGGCACCGTGCAGGGCATGCTCGACCTGATGGGCCTCAAATATACGCACAGCGGCCTCGTCACCTCGGTCATCGCGATCGACAAGGAATTGACGAAGCAGGCGCTGGTGCCGCATGGTATTCCCATGCCGACGGGGACGATGGTCGACAGCGAAAGCCTCTTTACAGTCGACCCCTTGCCGCGCCCCTATGTGCTGAAGCCCGTCAACGAAGGCTCGTCGGTCGGGGTCGCGATCGTCAAGGACGACAGCAATTATGGCAACCCGATCGCGCGTGAAGCCGTCGGCCCCTGGCAGGAATTCGACCGGCTGCTCGCCGAGCCTTTTATCAAGGGCCGCGAACTGACCGTCGCGGTGCTCGCCGATCAGGCGCTCGCGGTCACCGAACTGCGGGTCAAGTCGGGTTTCTACGATTATGACGCCAAATATACCGATGGCCTGACCGAACATGTCTGCCCCGCCGACGTTCCCCACGAGGTGGCGCAGCGGATGAAGGATCTGGCGCTGCAATCGCACCGCCTGCTCGGCTGCAAGGGCGCCTCGCGCTCCGATTTCCGCTGGGACGATGAACATGGCCTCGCGGGCATCTTCCTGCTCGAGGTCAACACCCAGCCGGGAATGACGGCGCTCAGCCTCGTGCCCGAACAGGGACGCGCCGTCGGCATGGATTATGCCGAACTCGTCGAACGCATCGTGGGGGAAGCGTTATCATGAGCAAGACACAGATCAAGCGCGGGAAGGCGCCGCCGCGCCGCCCGGCGCGCGCGCCGAAGAAGCGGCGGAAGGTTCAGACCTCGCGTCTCAACGCGATCATCAACGCGCTGCCGATCAGCCCGCAGCGGCTGCAGAAGGTCGCCAACTGGACGATCGGGCTCAGCCTGTGCGCGGTGGTCGCGATCGGCGCGCATGCCACCGGCGTGACCGCAAAGATCCACGAGGAATATGCGCAGGCGGTCGGCCGCGCCGGGTTTCAGGTCAAGAAGGTCGAGGTGGTCGGCGCCGACCGCATCGACCGGCTGAAAGTCTATGACATCGCGCTGGCGCAGAAGGACCGCTCGATGGCGGCGGTCGACCTTGAGGATGTCCGCGGCGACCTGATGCGCTATGGCTGGATCAAGGATGCGCGCGTGTCGCGGCGTCTGCCCGACACGCTCGTCGTCGACATCGTCGAGCGCACCCCGGCGGCGATCTGGCAGCATAACAATCGCCTGTCGCTGATCGACGAAAAGGGCGTCGTGCTCGAACCCGTCACCGTCGCGACGATGCCCGACCTGCCGCTCGTCATCGGACCCAAGGCAAACCAGCGCTCGCAGGACCTCGACCGGCTGCTGACAGAGGCGAGCAGCCTCAAGGAATTGCTCGCCGGCGCGACGTGGGTCGGCAATCGCCGCTGGGACCTGCGTTTCCGCAGCGGCGAGACGCTGTCGCTTCCCGAAGGCGAGGCCGAGGCCAAGGCCGCGCTTGCCAAATTCGCGCATATGGACGGCGCCAACCGCTTGCTCGGTCGCGGCATATTGCGCTTCGACATGCGCGACCCCGCGCGCTTCGTGCTCCGCTTGCCGCACGAAGGGCAGGTGGCGCCCGCAAAGCTCGACGATGCGCGCGCCGCGGTCGATGCGGTCGCCGAAGCCTCGGCGGAGAAGGGATAAGCCATGGCGCCGCCGCGCATTGAAAAGATCATCACCGCGCTCGATGTCGGGTCGTGGAAGGTCTGCGCGCTGATCGCGGGACAGACCGCCGACGGCCAGCTGCACGTGCTCGGCACCGGGCAGCGCGAGAGCCGCGGGGTCCAGCGCGGCTATGTCGCCGACATGGAACAGACCGAGCATATCGTGCGCGAGGCGATCGAACAGGCCGAACGCATCGCGGGCCTCAACATCGACGATGTCTGGGTCAGCTTCTCGGCGGGCGGGCTTTTGAGCGATGTCGCGCCAATCGAAAGCGAACTCGGCGGTCACCGGATCGAGCAGGAAGATATCGACGACCTGCTCGCCGCAGGCCGCGCCGGCATCGACCCCGAAGGCCGCATGATCCTGCACGCGCAGCCCGCGCTCTACACGCTTGACGGGCTCAACGGCGTGAAGAACCCGATTGGCCTCCACGCCGACCGGCTGGGCGTCGATATTCATATCATCATGGCCGACGGCGCGCCGGTGCGGAACCTCGAGGCCGCGGTCCGTCAGGCGCATCTCGACGTCAACGCCGTCGTCGCCTCGCCGATCGCCGCAGGGCTCGCCTGCCTCTCGGATGAGGAACGCGACCTTGGCGTCGCGCTGGTCGAACTCGGCGCGGCGGTGACCACCGTGTCGCTCTATGCCGGCGGCATGCTCGTCGAGATGGCGTCGCTGCCCTTCGGTGCGAGCGACATCACCGACGACATCGCCTCGGCCTTTGGCATTCGCCGTAGCCAGGCGCAGCGGCTGCAGAGCTTCTACGGCTCGGCGTCGGCTAGCCCGCGCGATAATAACGAGATCATCGAGCTGGAGCCCGGCGCCCCGACGAACGGCGACTCCCCGCGCATAACGCGTGCGCAATTGGTGTCGGTCATCCGCCAGCGCCTCGACGCGATGATGGGCGAGATCGGCCGGACGCTGAAGGATCTGCATTTCGTCGGCCCGATCGGGCGTCAGGTGGTGCTTGTCGGCGGCGGCGCCGACCTGAAAGGCATCGCCGACTACACCCAGAGCGCGCTCGGGCGTGCTGCGCGCGTCGGGCGACCGCGCGGCTTGCACGGACTGCCCGATGCGCATAGTGGCCCCGCTTTCGCGACGCTCGCAGGTCTGGTTCTCTATGCCGCATCGGACCCCGTGGACCTCCGCGATCTGCCGATGATGGCGCAGGATGTGTACAAGCCCGCGGGCACGTCGATCCTGCATCGTCTTATGGCAGCACTGAAAAGCAGTTTTTGAATGGTGGGGCCAAAAATTGCCACTGGCACGTTCGAGGTTTGAAGCGATTTTGTTCAGGGCAAGGAAGCGAGACGCAGGCATATGAGTATATTCCAAGGCTCGCTGACGCAGCCATGGGCAAAATCGGTCAAATCCCGAAGGGACGTCGAAATGGCTTCGATCTCGCTTCCGCGCGGCCTTGCGGATGGAACCACCATCCGCGGCGGCCACGCGAAGCCGATATCTTCGCCATTTCGACGCCTCGAACGCGCCAGTGGCAATTTTTGGCCCCGTCGCGACGAAAAGGTTAATTTTTTGGGTGATTCCCACGTCACAATAGTGCAATGCGGTAGTAGAAAACCGGGCGGACGGACTACCGCCCGGCTGGGTCGCAAGGTTGGGGAAGCGGCACCTGTCCGCCGCTGCAGGGAGACTTTTTGATGAGCATCAATATTGGCCCGCCGCAGGTCGACGAGCTGAAGCCGCGCATCGCGGTGATCGGCGTCGGCGGCGCGGGCGGCAATGCCATCGCAAACATGATCGCGGCACGCGTCGAGGGCGTCGATTTCATCGTCGCGAACACCGACGCGCAGGCGCTCAACGCCTCGCCGGCCGAACGGCGCATCCAGCTGGGGACGCAGATCACCCAGGGTTTGGGCGCGGGTTCGCGGCCCGAGGTCGGCCGTGCGGCCGCCGAGGAAAGCATCGCGCAGGTCGAAGAGGCGCTGAACGGCGCGCATATGTGCTTCGTTGCCGCGGGCATGGGCGGCGGCACCGGCACCGGTGCGGCGCCCGTCATCGCCAAGGCGGCGCGCGACCGCGGCATCCTGACCGTCGGCGTCGTGACCAAGCCCTTCACCTTCGAAGGCCAGCGCCGCATGCGTTCGGCGGACTCGGGCATCGCCGAGCTGCAGGACCATGTCGACACGCTGATCGTCATCCCGAACCAGAATCTCTTCCTCGTCGCCAACCCGAACACGACCTTCAAAGAAGCCTTCACCATGGCGGATGAAGTGTTGCAGCAAGGCGTTCGCGGCATCACCGACCTGATGGTCATGCCCGGCCTGATCAACCTCGACTTCGCCGACGTGCGCAGCGTGATGCGCGAAATGGGCAAGGCGATGATGGGCACCGGCGAAGCCGAAGGCGACGGCCGTGCACTCGAAGCCGCGCAGAAAGCGATCGCAAACCCGCTGCTCGACGGCGTGTCGATGGCGGGCGCGAAGGGCGTCATCATCTCGATCACCGGCGGCGAGGACATGCGCCTGATGGAAGTCGACGAGGCGGCGAACCATATCCGCGAGCTGGTCGATCCCGACGCCAACATCATCTGGGGCAGCGCCTTTAACGATAACCTCGACGGCAAGATCCGCGTGTCGGTCGTCGCGACCGGAATCGACAGCAACGGCGAAGCGGCGGCGCAGGCATCGCCCGCGACGCGCAGCTTCTCCTTCGCGCCCGCGCGTGCGGCCGCCCCCGCTCCGGTGGCCGAAGAGACCGTCGCACCGGCGGTTCAGGAAGAAACCCTCGCCGAAACCGCGTCGGTGGAAGACAATGATCCGGCCCCCGGTTTTTCGCTGGGCGACACCGCTGAGCGCGATGCTCCGGCAGCCGCTGCCGAAGAGGAGCCGATGGAATTGTCGCAGGTCGCCGCGAGCTATGACGATACCGCCGACGAGCTCGTGCTCGACGCGCCCGAAGCGCCCGCCGAATATCGCTCGGCGCCTGCCGCGGATCCGACGCCGGCGGACGAAGCGCCCGCACGGTCGGTCGGTGGTGGAACCTTGTTCGAGCGCATGTCGCGCCTGTCGCGCGGGGCTTCGGCATCCGAAAGCGATGACGGCGGCAAGGAGGACGGAGTCGATATTCCGCGCTTCCTCGGGCGGCAGAACAACCAGTAACGGGGCTATCGAGGGGCCGCCCGCCGGGCACGGCGGGCCGGAAATCGGGATGAGTTGCCCATGCGGCAAGCGAAATTGACGGCGAAGCCGGCGCGCGCACGGCGGATCGTCGGCGCGCTCGCCGCGCTGTTGTTTGGGACGGCCGCGCTGCCGTCCGTTCACGCGCAGGTGACTCCGCCCGATCCGGCGACCAAGGCGGCGATGGAAAAGCGGACTGCGGCGCGCGCGCTCCTCTCTTCCTCACTCGCGCGCATCGCCTCGAACAACAGCGACACGTCCGCGCTGCTCAATGCCGGCCGTGCATCGATCGAGCTGGAGGATTATCGCGCCGCTGTCGGCTTCCTCGTCCGTGCCGAACAGGCGAGTCCGCGCGACGGAGCGGTAAAGGCCGCGCTGGGTTCGGCGATGGTCCATATGGAAAACCCGACGCGCGCGCTCGATTATTTCGGTGAAGCGCAGCTGATGGGCGCGCCCGAACGGCTGTTCCTCGCCGACCGCGGCCTCGCTCGCGACCTGCTCGGGCAGCAGGACGCGGCGCAGCGCGATTATCAGCTCGCGCTGTCGATCGCGCCTAATGACGAACTGACGCGGCGCTATGCGCTGTCGCTCGGGATCAGCGGCGATGCCGATCGCGCGATAGCGTTGCTGACGCCGCAATTGCGGGCGCAGGATCGCGGCGCATGGCGCCTGCGCGCGATGATCCTCGCGATGAACGGGCGCGACAAGGAAGCGACCGACATCGTCAACGCGACGATGCCGCCCGCGATGGCGCAGAACATCATGCCCTATCTGACCCAGATGGACCGGCTCAATCCCGCGCAACAGGCGGCCGCGGCCCATTTCGGGCGCTTCCCGAACGGGCAATTGGGACCAAAGCGCAAGCCGGTGCAGGTTGCCGCCGCCACGCCGCCGCCGGCCGCTCCGCCGGCTGCAGCGACGGGCAAGCGTCAGGCAACGCGCGACCAGCGGCGCCCCGTCATGTCGGCGACGCCCGCGCCGTCAGGCCGCAAACCCGTTTCGGAACCGGTCACCCGGCTGGTCGCCGCAACGCCCGCCGCGGCGTCGACATCGCCCGGTCCGTCCGCCTCGAATGCCCCGGTGCTGCGTTCGCCGTCTGAGCAGGTTATTCGCAAGCCAAACGAAGCACGAGCCCCGTCTCCGAGCCCGGCCCCGACGCAGGCGGTCAGCCCTGTCCCGCCACCCGCTTCGACACCCGCCGCCTCGGCGCCCGATCCGATCGGCGTGGCTGTCGATCCCGGAAAGGGCCCGGTCGGCCCGGGCTTTTCGATCGCCGACATGGGCCGTTCGACGGAGGCGGTGTCGACTCCGGTGCCGCCCGCCGCGACCGAAGCCGTTGCGCCTGCCTCGTCGCCGGCGGTGAACGTGGCAGCCGCCACACCAGCATCCGTTTCGGCGGCGCCGCTCGCCTCGCTCGCCGACATCGTCGGATCGATTGAAATCCCGGCCGAAGAACTGGCGCAGTCGGGCAACGCCGTCGGCGCCGACACGCTCGCCCGGCTGATGGCAGACAAGCGGAAGGCTGAGGCCGCCGAGGCGGCGAAGCGTGAGAAAGACAGTGCTGCCGCGAAATTGAAGGCAGAAGCCGACGCGAAAGCCAAGGAAGAAGCCGCCGAGAAGAAGGCCAATCCGGCGCGCATCTGGGTCCAGGTCGCGACCGGTGCGAATGCGAAGGCGCTCGCGACCGATTTCGGCAAATTCGCCAAGAAAAGCCCGGCCGTATTCAAGGGCAAATCGGGCGCGACGACCGAATGGGGCAAGACCCGCCGTCTGCTCGTCGGCCCGTTCAAGGACCGCAAGGCGGCGCAGGATTGGCTCGCCGACCACAAGAAGGCTGGCGGCGACGGTTTCCTGTTCAACAGCGAGGCGGGCCAGTCCGTCGATCCGGTCAAGTGAGCATAGGCAATTGCGCCAGCGATCCCGCATCTAGCCGCGGGCGCCTTCATGCCGAGCTCGGCCGCGTCGTGCGCGGCCCGCGCGACGACTTCCAGCGTGACCGCGACCGCATCATCCACTCGATCGCCTTTCGCCGCCTGCGTCACAAGACACAGGTGTTCGTTGCGCCCGACGGCGACCATTACCGCGTCCGCCTGACTCACAGCATCGAGGTCGCGCAGATCGGCCGCGGCATCGCGCGCGCTCTCAGGCTCAACGAGGATCTGACCGAGGCATTGTGCCTCGCGCACGATATTGGTCATCCGCCCTTCGGCCATGCGGGCGAGGACGCGTTGAAGGCCGCGATGGCGGCGCATGGCGGCTTCGACCACAACGGCCACACGCTGCGCACGCTCGCGCGGCTCGAATGTCCCTATCCGCTTTTCGACGGCCTTAACCTGACATGGGAGACGCTCGAAGGGCTCGCCAAGCATAATGGGCCGGTGGCAAACCCCGGCTGGGCGCTCGCCGAAATCGACCGCGATTTTGGACTCGATCTTGGCAGCCATGCCAGCCTCGAGGCGCAGATCGCGGCGGTCGCCGACGACATCGCCTATGACAATCACGATATCGACGATGGCCTCCGCGCCGGGCTGCTTGACCTCGACCAGCTGATGGAACAGCCCTTCGTCGCCGCCAATTACCGCGCGGTCGAGGAGCGTTTCCCGGGCGCGCCGCGCGACCGCTTGCTCCGCGAACTCGTCCGCGACCAGATCGGCGTGATGGTCAACGATGTGATCGCGGCGACCGAGACGAATGTGACCGAAGCGGGGGTGGGGAGCGTCGAGGAGGTTCGCGCCGCGGGCCGCGTGCTCGGCGGCTTTTCGTCCGAACTTGCGGCGCAGGAGCGCGATCTCAAGCGTTTCATGTACGCCAATCTTTATCACCATCCCGAACAGGTCGCCGCCGCCGAGGCAGCAAACCAGGTCGTCGGCGATCTCTTCGCCGCCTATGCCGCCGATCCGCGCCTGATGGGCGCGGACTGGTCGGGGCGCCTTCCGCATGAAGAATGCGCGACAAACCGGCATATCGGTGATTATATCGCCGGCATGACCGACCGTTTCGCCATCGACCGCTATGCTGAAATCTTCGGCCGCGGTGCGGTGCCACAGGCGTTGGCGCATGCCTGACGCGCTGATCGTCGGCGCGACGGGGCTGATCGGGCGCGCGGTGATCGAACGTTTCGGTTCCAATCCCGTCACCGTGCTTGCACGCCGCGAAGTCGACGGGCTGGCGGCGCAGCACAAGCCACTGGTCGCCCCGCCCGAACGCTGGGCCGACATTATCGCCGCCGAAAAGCCCGCCGTCCTCATCTGCTGCCTCGGGACGACGATCCGGCAAGCGGGGTCGCAAGCCGCCTTTCGCGCGGTCGATCACGATCTCGTGCTCGCTGCCGCGCGCGGGGCCAGGGCAGGCGGCACCCCGCACATGATTACGGTGAGTTCGGTCGGCGCCGCGGCGAAGAGCGGCAATTTCTATCTGCGGACCAAGGGCGAGACCGAGGACGACCTCCGCGCGCTTGGCTTTGACCGGCTCGACCTGATCCGCCCCGGCCTGCTGCGCGGCGACCGGCCCGGGCCGCAGCGGCTGGGCGAGGGGATTGCGACGATCGCGGCGCCGCTCACCGACGCATTGCTTCACGGCTCCTTCCGCCGCTATCGCTCGATTTCGGGCGCTACGGTCGCCGCGGCGATCGTCGCGCTCGCCAGGCAGGGCGGTTCGGGCGTGCATATCCACGAAAACGACGCGAGCCGCGCGCTCGCCGATTGACTCCGTAAATCGGCAGCGCCAAGGCTCGCAGCGTCTGTCGGGCCTCGCAAGAGATTCGACCGGCCGCGCGGGAGAGCGTGAGGGCAGGGCAACCGGCACCTCACCACCGAAGGAGCAACCGCCCCGGAAACTCTCAGGTCAGCAGGACCGCGCAGGCTGGAACGGACACTCTGGAAAGCGTTCCGGCCCTAAACCGGAACCACCGAAGGGGTAACCCCATGATATGGGGGAAAACTCTCAGGTTCCCGTGACAGAGGGGGCATGGCGACAAGGCGCGGCGATGGGCCGCGCGCACGCTATGCAACCGCGGGAGACTGGCATGACCGACACCGAATTCACAGGCGATGAAGCGGGACTTGAGACCGCGACGCTGCCGCTTGACGCCTGGCACCGCGCGAAGGGCGGCCGGATGGTCGAATTCGCCGGTTACTGGATGCCGATCCAGTATGAAGGCATCATGGCCGAGCATCTGTGGGTCCGCGAAAACGCCGGCCTGTTCGACGTCAGCCATATGGGGCAGCTGGCCTTGTCGGGCGACAATCTCGCCGAGGCGCTTGAAACGCTCGTTCCCGGCGACATCGCGGGGCTGAAGCCCGGCCGGATGCGCTATTCGCTGTTGCTCGACGAAGACGGCGGCATCCTCGACGATCTGATGATCACCAACGAGGGCGACCAGTTCGGCATCGTCGTCAACGGCGCGGTGAAGTGGGAAGATATCGGCCACCTGCGCGAAAATCTTCCCGACGATATCACGCTCAACCACAACGAAGATTATGGTCTCCTCGCGCTGCAAGGGCCGAAAGCGGTCGACGCGCTCGCGCGGCTGGTGCCCGAGGCCGCGACCCTCGTCTTCATGCAGGCGACCCGTGCGACCTGGGCGGGCCATGCGATTGCGCTCAGCCGCTCGGGCTATACCGGCGAGGATGGGTTCGAGATTTCGCTGCCGAACGAGGCGCTTGAGGTCTTCGCCGATGCGCTCTGCGCGATGGACGAAGTGAAGCCGATCGGGCTCGGTGCGCGGGATTCGCTGCGGCTCGAAGCAGGCCTGCCGCTCTACGGCCACGACCTGACCCCCGCGATCGATCCCGCCGAAGCCGATCTCGGCTTCGCCGTCAGCAAGCGGCGCCGCGAAGAAGAGAATTTCCCCGGCGCGGCGCGAATCCTCGGCCACCTCGCCGACGGCAGCCCGCGCAAGCGCGTCGGCCTGCTCGTCGACGGCAAGCTGCCGGTGCGCGAGGGCGCGAAGCTGTTCGATGGCGAGGACGAGATCGGCGTCGTGACGTCGGGTGGCTTTGCGCCCAGCGTCGGCGCGCCGATCGCGATGGGCTATGTCCCGCGCGACCATGCCGTGCCCGGCACTGCGGTCGCCGCCGAAGTGCGCGGCAAGCGCGTGCATTGCACCGTCGCCGCGATGCCCTTTGTCCCGCATAATTATGTTCGTAAAACAGGAGGTTGAGTGATGCCGCGTTATTTCACCGAAGAGCATGAGTGGATCGACGTCGACGGCGATGTCGCGACGGTCGGCATCACCGACTTCGCACAGGGCCAGCTTGGCGACATCGTGTTCGTCGAAGTTCCCGACACCGGGGCGGAGCTCAGCAAGGGTGGCGACGCCGCGGTGGTCGAATCGGTCAAGGCGGCAAGCGACGTCTATGCCCCCGTCGACGGCACCGTTACCGAGGGCAATGGCCAGCTCGAGGAAGATCCGGCGCTCGTCAATTCGGACCCTGAAGGCGAAGGCTGGTTCTTCCGCATGACGCTTGGCGACAAGAGCCAGCTCGAAGGGCTGATGGACGCGAAGGCGTACAAAGTCTTCTGCGACGCGCTTTGAAGGATTCCCCTCCCGCTTGCGGGAGGGGGAGATAATGTGATCGCAACCGATCCTGCCCTTGCCAATTGCCGTCTGATGGTGGCGACGCCCATCTATGAAGGGGCGCAGGGCACCTATGTCCGCGCGGCGCTCGACCTCGCGCTGCGCGCGCAGGCGATTGGCATGGTGGTGCGGTTCGAATTCATCCTCTATCAACCGTCGATCACGCGCGCGCGCGACATGCTGACCGCGATGTTCCTCGCCAGCGACTGCACGCACCTGCTGTTCGTCGACGCCGACATCGACTTTTCGGTCGATGATGTTTTTTCGCTGATCAAGGTCATGGCGGAGCATTCCGAATGCGGCGTCCTCGGCGGTGCCTATCCCCGGCGAATGATTAACTGGCGCAACGTCGCGCGCGCGGTCGAACTGGGGCTGGCGAAGGATAATCCAGCCGACCTTGCCCGGTTTTCGGGCGATTTCGCGCTGCATTTCCTGCACCCCGACCAGAATTTCAAGATGACCGATCTGGTCGAACTGGCGCGGCTCGGCACCGCGATGATGCTGATCCGCCGCGAAGTGCTCGAAGGCATGCGCGCCGCGTTGCCCGACCTCCTTTTCCGGCCCGATCCGGCCGAACGCGACGCGCACGGCGTCGGCGAACTCGAACCCGCTTTTTTCTGCCCGCTGATCGAGCCCGAAAGCCAGGCGCTCCTGGCCGACGATTACGCCTTTTGCCGCCGCGTCCGCGATGCCGGGTTTCGCATCTGGCTCGCGCCCTGGATCCGCACGACGCACGCCGGTCCCGCGGTCTTTTCGGGCACGTTAGCGGACACCGTCCAACTTTTTTCCGCAAAACCAGCCTCTTCTTCGGAGTAGTTCATGCGTTATCTTCCTCTTACGTCCGACGATCGCACGGCGATGCTCGCCACCATCGGTGCCGCGTCGATCGACGACCTGTTCGTCGACGTCCCCGCCGAAGCGCGGCTCGATGGCCCGATCGCGGGCTTGCCGATGCACGCCAGCGAACTCGCGGTCGAGCGCCACATGGGCGCACTCGCGCGCCGCAGCCGCGCCGCGGGCGAGGGGCCCTTCTTCCTTGGCGCCGGCGCCTATCGCCACCATGTGCCGGCGAGCGTCGATCATCTGATCCAGCGCGGCGAGTTTCTCACCGCCTACACGCCGTACCAGCCCGAAATCGCGCAGGGCACGCTGCAGATGCTGTTCGAATTCCAGTCGCAGGTTGCGCGCCTGCTCGGCACCGACGTCGCCAATGCGTCGATGTACGACGGCTCGACCGCGTGCTGGGAAGCGATCGTCATGGCGCGGCGCATCACCAAGCGCGCGAAGGCTTTGCTCTCGACCGGCCTCCACCCGCATTACCGCAGCGTTGCGCGCACGATGGCGAAATATACCGGCGATGTGCTGGTCGATGGCGACCCGAGCCTTGACGCCGGCACCGACTGGGCGGCGCTCGCGGACAGCATCGACAAGGAAACGAGCTGCGTCGTCGTTCAATATCCCGACATCCTCGGCCGCATCGACGATATGACGAAGCTCGCCGAAGCGTGTCAGGCCGCGGGCGCGCTGCTGATCGCGGTGGTGACCGAACCCGTCGCGCTCGGCCTGATCAAATCGCCCGGCGAAATGGGCGCCGATATCGTGGTGGGCGAGGGGCAGTCGCTCGGCGTCGGCCTGCAATTCGGTGGTCCTTATGTCGGCCTCTTCGCTTGCAAGACCAAATATGTCCGCCAGATGCCCGGCCGCCTCTGCGGCGAGACCGTCGACGCGAACGGCAAGCGCGGCTTCGTGCTGACGCTGTCGACGCGCGAGCAGCATATTCGCCGCGAGAAGGCGACGAGCAATATCTGCACCAATTCAGGGCTGTGTGCGCTGGCATTCAGCATCCATATGACCTTGCTCGGCGAAGCGGGCCTCCGCCAGCTCGCTGCGATCAACCATGGCCGCGCGAAGGCTGCCGCCGCCGAACTGGCGAAGGTGCCCGGCGTGTCGGTGTTGAACAACAGCTTCTTCAACGAGTTCACGCTGCTGCTGCCGACCCCGGCGCGGCCCGTGATCCACCAGCTCGCTGAAAAGGACATATTGGGCGGCGTCTCGCTCGGCCGTCTCTATCCCGACAACGCCGGCCTCGAAAATGGCCTCGTCGTCGCCGTGACCGAAACCGTGACCGAGGCGGATATTTCCGCCTTTGCCGCGGCCCTGAAGGAGGTGCTGGCATGACCGCGCTCAACCGCGCCGGCTGGCGCCCCGAAATGAACGTCGCCGGCGGCGCCGACGATAGCACGACCTTTACCGGCAACCGCGCGCTGATGCTCGAGGAAGCGCTGATCTTCGAGATTGGCGGCAGCGAGACGACCGGGGTCGACTTCGACGAGGCCGCACCCGCCGCCGACCTTGGTGCGCTTGCGCGCACCGCGCCGATCGGCCTGCCGGGGCTTAGCGAATCCGAAACGGTGCGCCATTACACGCGCCTGTCGCGGCAGAATTACGCGATCGACCTCGGCCTCTTCCCGCTCGGCAGCTGCACGATGAAGCACAACCCGCGCCTCAACGAAAAGGTCGCGCGGATGCCCGGTTTCGCGGACGTTCATCCGCTGCAGCCGCAGGAAACGGTGCAGGGCGCCTATGCAGTGATCCACGAGCTCGCCGAATGGCTGATCACGCTCACCGGCATGCACAGCGTCGCGATGTCGCCCAAGGCGGGCGCGCATGGCGAACTGTGCGGCATCCTTTGCATCAAGGCGGCGCTCGAAGCGCGCGGCGAGGACCGCCGCGTGATCCTCGTCCCCGAAAGCGCGCACGGCACCAACCCGGCGACGGCAGCCTTCGCGGGCTTCACCGTCGAGGACATTCCGGCAACCGAGGCGGGCCGCGTCAACCTCGAAGCCTTGAAGGCGCGCCTTGGCCCCGATGTCGCTGGCGTGATGATCACCAACCCCAACACCTGCGGCCTGTTCGAGCGCGAGATGAAGGCGATCTCGGACGCGGTTCATGCCGTCGGCGGTTATGTCTATTGCGACGGTGCGAACTTCAACGCCATCGTCGGCCGCGTGCGCCCCGGCGATCTCGGCGTCGATGCGATGCACATCAACCTGCACAAAACCTTCTCGACCCCGCACGGCGGCGGCGGGCCCGGCTCGGGCCCGGTCGTGCTGTCGGCGGCGCTCGCGCCCTTCGCGCCGCTGCCTTTCGTCACGAAGCACGGCGATGATTTCCGCCTGATCGAGGAGGAGAATGCGGGCGAGGATCATCCGCAGACCTTTGGCCGCATGACCGCTTTCCACGGTCAGATGGGCATGTTCACGCGCGCGCTGACCTATATTCTCAGCCACGGCGCCGACGGGCTGAAGCAGGTCGCCGAGGACGCGGTGCTCAACGCCAACTATGTGCTGCGCAGCCTCGAAAGCGTGCTCGATGCGCCGTTCGCGGCGTCGGGCCCGTGCATGCACGAGGCGCTGTTCAGCGACAAAGGGCTCGCCGAAGGCTTCTCGACGCTCGATATCGCCAAGGGGCTGATCGACGAGGGCTATCATCCGATGACGGTCTATTTCCCGCTCGTCGTCCACGGCGCGATGCTCGTCGAGCCGACCGAGACCGAGAGCAAGGCGGCGCTCGACCAGTTCATCGGCGCGCTGCGCAGCATCGCGCTGCGTGCGAAGAACGGCGACCCCGCGCTCAAGACCGCGCCGCATTTCGCCCCGCGTGCGCGCCTTGACGAGACGCTCGCGGCGCGGAAGCCCATCCTCGCCTGGGAGGGCTGATGACCGAACCCGCGCCCGGCCCCGAACGCCCCGGAACGCGCTCCGGCGCGGGGTGTTTGGCGGCCGGCGCGCTGTTCGCGATCGTCGCGATCCTCGGCTGGCTGATCGCGATCACCGCCTACGGTCTCGTCGTCGAGCAATGGGAGATGATCGAGGTCCGCCGCGAGTTCAGCTACGACTGGGCCTTTGTCTATGCGCCGCTGTTTGCGATCGGGCTGGGCGCGGCGGCGGCGTTCGCGGCGTCGCGCCGCGCTTCGGCGGCGCGAATGACCTTGCTGATTGTCGTTACGGGGGCCATTGCGCTGCTCGGCGGCGTCGTCCTGTTTGGGCTCGGCGGGCTGATCTGAACAGGCGAGGGGGCAAGACATGAGCTGGGACACGATTTTTCTGCTGGTGAATTACTGGGCGTTCGCGAGCTGGTTCGCGCTCGTTTTTCTGCCGCGCGGCCCGAAAACCCTCGCAGCAATTCTCTATGCCGGCGTGTTCCTCCTCTGCCTTGCCTATACGGTGATGATCGTGGGCTACCTGACCGGCGGCATCGATCCCGGCGGGCCAAGCAGTAACGATTTCACGACATTGGCCGGGGTGATGAAGCTGTTCGACAGCCCGGGCGGCGCGACGCTGGGGTGGACACACTATCTGGCCTTTGACCTGTTCACCGGCATGTGGATCGCGCGCGACGCCGACCAGAAGGGGTTCAGCCGCATCGTGCAATTCCCCTTCCTGTTCCTGACCCTGATGGTCGGTCCGGTCGGGCTGTTCGCATGGCTGATCGTCCGCGAGCGCCGCGCGCGGGCACAGGCAAAGGGCAAGTGACAGCGCAGCCGTGGATGCCGGGTGACGGCGATCCGGCCGACAAGCGCCACGCGCCCGCGACCTTGCGCAACCGCGACGCGATCACCGCGGTTCTTGCCGATTGGCTGCCCGAAGCCGGCACGGTGCTGGAGGTCGCGAGCGGATCGGGCGAGCATGTCGTCCACTTCGCCGCCGCTTTTCCGCATATGGGCTGGCAGCCGAGCGATCCCGATCCCGCCGGCCTGACCTCGATCACGGCGTACCGCGCCGAAGCCGGTCTTGCGAACATCGCGCCGCCGCTCGCGCTCGATGCATCGGCGCCCGAATGGCCCATCGACCGCGCCGGTGCGGTGCTCTGCATCAATATGGTCCACATCAGCCCGTGGGAGGCGACGCTGGGCCTGTTCGCGGGCGCGGCGCGGCTGCTCGCCCCCGCTGCACCGCTGATCCTCTATGGCCCCTATGTCGAACCCGACGTGCCTACTGCGGAAAGCAATCTCGCCTTCGATGCCAGCCTGGGCAGCCGCAATCCCGCATGGGGCCTGCGCGATACCGATGCCGTCAAAGGCGCTGCCGCCGATGCCGGTCTTGCCTTCGCCGAGCGCCGCGCGATGCCCGCGAACAATCTGATGCTGCTGTTCCGCCGCACCTGACGGACCTGACAGGATCGGCGATCGGCGCTTTACCTCGCGGGTACAGTCGCTAGCCTCCCCTCGATTGCGCGCAAAAGACGCGATTCGAGGAGAGAGAGCCGATGGGCCGCGACGTTTCGGAGCTGTTTACGTTCGACGAATTCCTGACCCATTGGGCCGGCGAGCGCCCCGACCGGGTGGCGCTGCGCGAAGAGGATCGTGTCTATACCTATGCCGAACTTGACGATCGCACGGCGCGCGCCGCATCGGCTTTGATTGCGGCGGGGCTGAAGAAGGGCGACCGCATCGCGTGGATCGGCAAGAACAGCGATCTCTATTTCACGCTCTTCTATGGTGCGGCGCGCGCGGGCATTGTGATGGCGCCGATCGGCTGGCGCCTGTCGCCGGCCGAATGGGCTTTCATCGTCAATGACACGCAGGCAAAGATCGTGTTCGCGGGGCCGGGGTTCGATACGCTCGCCGAACAACTCGCGGGCAAGCTGCAGAACGATCCGGCGATCGTCGGCGCCGCCGATGCATGGGCGATGATCGACGGCGCGACGCGCGTGTCCTTCGAACCCTCGGGCGCCAACGACGCGGTGCTTCAGCTTTATACCTCGGGCACCACCGGCAATCCCAAGGGGGCGGTGCTGTCGAACCACAACCTCTTCGCGCTCCGCAAACATTCGAGCACGCTCGACCTGCCGTACACCAAATGGGAGGATGACGAGGCGGTGCTGGTCGCGATGCCGTGCGCGCATATCGGCGGCACCGGGCTCGGCATCATGGCGCTCGCCTCGGGGCTCCCCGGCGTCATCCTCGCCGAATTCAACCCCGACGGGGTGTTCGACGCGGTCGAGCAGCATGGCGTCACGCGCTTCTTCATCGTCCCCGCCGCGCTCCAGATGCTGCTGATGCATCCGCGCTGCGCCAGCGTCGATTACAGCCGCCTCAAATATATCCTCTATGGCGCCGCGCCGATCCCGCTCGATCTGCTGCGCCAATGCATCAAGATGTTCGGCGCGCAGTTCATCCAGGCTTACGGGATGACCGAGACGACGGGCACCATCTCGATGCTGCCGCCCGAGGATCATGACCCTGCGGGCAATGCGCGCATGCGCTCGGCGGGCAAGGCGCTCCCCGGGGTCGAAATCGTCATCCTCGGACCCGATGGCCAACCCGTCCCGACCGGCGAGGTGGGCGAGGTTGTGACGCGCTCTTCGAACAATATGCTGGGTTACTGGAACCTGCCCGACGCGACGGCAAACACGATGACCGACGACGGCTGGATCCGCACCGGCGACGCCGGCTATCTCGACGAAGACGGCTATCTCTTCATCCACGACCGGATGAAAGACATGATCATCACCGGCGGCGAGAATGTCTATCCGGCCGAGGTCGAGAGCGCGATCTTTGGCCACCCCGCGGTGCAGGAGGTCGCGGTGATCGGCATTCCCGACGCAAAATGGGGCGAGACGGTGAAAGCGGTCGTCGTCGCCAAGCCCGGCACGACGGCCGACGAAGCCGACATCATCGCCTGGGCGCGCGAACGCATCGCGGCGTTCAAATGCCCGCGCAGCATCGACGTGATCGAGGCGCTGCCGCGCAATGCCAGCGGCAAGATTCTGCGCAAGGACCTGCGTGCGCCCTATTGGCAGGGTTATGAGCGGATGGTGAATTAAGTGTCCGGTTACGACCGCTAGCAGACCTTCTTCTCCCCTCCCGCTTGCGGGAGGGGTCGGGGGAGGGCCTGTGACGGTGCGATACCCTCCCCGCTGCGGCTAGCCAGCAAGCTGGCAAGCCTCGCTGCCCCTCCCGCAAGCGGGAGGGGTGATCAGCTCGCTACTGTATTGGCCGCTTCCCACCCCCAAACCGACATTGGACGATGCGGGAAAAATCGCTGTCCTACTTTGTCGCGCCATGCCAGCCTCGTGATCGCTCTTTGAAATCTAAAGCGACAAAGCCTGTCCTGAGGCCGCCGAAGGCCGGCGCTAAAGCCGCAAAGGACACAAAATCGTTGCGCCCATGCGGGGCTTTTGTGGCTTTAAGCGCCTGCCGGGTCCGGCAGCAGCTTGCACCCAAAGTCGGAAGGCTGTTCGCGCGTCCTTTCGCTGAACCGATCGGGAAACCGACGCGGCATCCGGGGCCGTGAAAATGTGAAAGCCAACCTTCCCGCGGCGGCATAAATTCACCCCACATCCGGCCTTTCACGCGACCTACACCCCGAAAGGCCGATGCGTTTTCTCCGTTGGCGTTGCCATGCACGGGGGCACGGAGGGCTTCACCCTGTGGTGGAGCCCTTTTGCGTCAGGCTGCGGCTTTTTGCCGCGCGCGGGCGCTGCGGAAACCTTCGCGCGCCGTGCAGCGGGCCAGCCAAGCCTTTGTCGCATCGCCCAGCACATCGCCGGCGCCCAATGTCGTCGCGAGGAAGGCGGCGTAGCCGATCACGATGTCGGCGATGGTGAAACGCCCCGCGACGAGCCATTCGCGCCCGTCGCCCAGCGCCGCCTCGATGCTCTTCGCGCGGCCGCCGAAGAAGGCTTTGTAATCATCGACCGCCTGTGCAAGCCGACGCTCCTCGGGCTCGACGCGCGTATAGCGGATCATGATCGCGAGCGGGAAGGTCAGGGTCGCGTCGCTGCGGTGCAGCCAGTTGCGCCACGCCCAATAATCGGCCTCGTCGTGGCGCACCTCGAGCGGCGTGCCCTCGGCGATCCGCTCGCAGATCGCCGCCGATTCGGTCATCAGCAGCCCCTCCTCGACCCAGCCGGGAATCGTCATCAGCGGATTGACCGCGCGATAGTCGGGCTCGAACGCGCGCGGCGGGAATTTGAGCAGCCTGAGGTCGACGTCGATCCCCGCCTCCTCGACCGCCCACAGGCAGCGCAAAGAGCGGGCGTCGGGGCAGTGATAGAGAATGGGAAGCGTCATGCGGCAACCTCCTTCGGGCGGTCGATATGGCGGCGATGTTCTCGCCAGGCGATGAACAGGCCCGACGCGATGATCAACGGCGCGCCGACCCACGTCGTGTCGGCGGGCAAAGTTCCGAAGAACCACCAGCCCGCGGCGATCGCCCACAGCAGGCTCGAATAATCCATCGGGATTACGACCGATACGGGCGCAAGGCGCAGCGCGCCGGTCAGCGACATCTGGACGACCGCGCCCAGAAAGCCGAGCCCGATCAGCAATAGCCATTCATGGCCGTCGTGCGGGGTGATGACGAAGGGCAGGGCGATGCCGAGTGGGATCATCGACAACAGGCTGAACCAGAAGACGATCGTCCCCGCATTTTCGGTGCGGCCGAGGTCGCGCACGGCAATGGTGATCAGCGCGGTCATAATCGCGCCTGTGAGCGCGACGATCGTGCCGAGGCCGTGCGTGCCGCCGAATCCGCCCGCGAAGCTCGAAATCGGATCGAGCACGACGAGGACGCCGATAAAGCCGACGATCACCGCGCTCCATCGCTGCCACCCCGTCGCCTCGCCGAGGATCAGCGCGGCGAAGATGACGGCAAAGATCGGCACCGACAGGCTGATCGTCGTCGCCTCGGCCATCGGCAGCAGGATCATCGCGCCGAAATTGCACGCCATCCCGGTCAGCCCCATCAGCATCCGCCGCGCGTGCGCGCCGATCCGCTGCGTCTTGAGCGACGACAGCCCGCTCGTCGCCTGGACCCAGAGCAGCAGGAAAGGCAGAACGAGCGCTTGCCGCCAGAACAGGCTTTCGACGATATGGATGCCCGCGGCGTCGATATATTTCACGAGCACGAACATCAGCGACAGGCTGACCATCGCGAGCAGCCGCAGTCCGATGCCGCCCAGATAATTCTGCGGGGGCCCGTCGGGCGGGGCAGGGGACGGCGCGGCGCTCATGCGAAATTGCGCATATCAGCCCGGCCCGCCCGCGCAACCCGTGATCCCTCTTGCCCCGCCTCTCCAATCCGGCTAGTGGCGCACTCCGGCCTAGGGGTATAGCTCAGTTGGTAGAGCATCGGTCTCCAAAACCGAGGGTCGTAGGTTCGAGTCCTACTGCCCCTGCCAGGCCGCCAAAAAGAGGCCACGTCCTCGCCCGCGCGATGCGCGGGCTTGCAAGTCCGGGACGGCCCGGCAGCCTTTGAAGGAGGCTGTCATGGCCTGGATATATTTGACGATTGCCGGAATTTTCGAAATCATATGGGCGTTTGCGATGAAGCAGTCGGAGGGCTTCACGCGCCCCGGCGCGACCGCCATTACGCTCGTCGCAATGATCGTGAGCTTCGCCCTGCTGTCGCTGTCGATGAAATCGCTGCCGCTCGGCACCGCTTACACGATCTGGACCGGGATCGGCGCGGTGGGTGCCTTTCTGGTCGGCATCTTCGTGCTTGGCGAACAGGCGAATGCGATGCGGATTACCGCCGCGCTGCTGATCGTCAGCGGACTGGTGATGATGAAGCTGTCCGCGCCCGCCTGATCGGAACGCCATAACCAGCGAGGCCACGTCCTCCCCGGCGCGTTCCGCAAATGCGCCGGTATCAGGTCCGGGACGGCCCGGCGACTTCCAAGGGAGGCCGCCGTGCTGTCCAAATCCGTGTCTGGCGTGAATGTGGGATCGTCATCCGCGCTGTTGATCGAATATCTTCCGATCCTGATTTTTATGGGCGTCGCGCTGGCGCTGTCGCTTCTGTTCGTCTTCCTGCCGATGGCGGTGTCGCGCTTCACTGGAACCCACGCCCCGGATAGCGAAAAGCTTTCGGAATATGAATGCGGCTTTCCGGCCTTCGAGGCGCCGCGCAAGCCGTTCGACGTCCGCTTCTATCTTGTCGCGATCCTGTTCATCATTTTCGACCTCGAGGCCGCCTTCCTCTTTCCCTGGGCGGTGGTCGTCGACGACCTCGGCTGGGAAGCGTGGGGCGCGATGATGGTCTTTCTGGGCATTTTGACGATTGGGTTCATCTACGAATGGAAAAAGGGCGCGCTCGACTGGGATTAGCCAGGACGGGAAGGCGCCCGCCCTATGTCATAGCAGGATGTGACAGATGTCGGGTCGCGGGCGGACGATGCCGTGCGTGATCCGGGCGAGCGCGCCTTCGTCGACGCGCCCCGCATCGGCGAGTTCGACCCGGAAGCGGCCGTGAAGCGCGTGGACAGTGCGGACATTGGCATCGCCGCCGAGCGCGCCGACGATTTCCGCGGGGAGCCCCGAGGCGTCGGTGCCGCCCGCCACCACCGGGGTCAGCGTCGCCGCCGCCGCGGCGCCGCTCCACGCCAGGGCGCCGCGGATTTCCTCGGCGACCAGGTCGGCGATCGGCCCGAGCACCACCTGTGCGGCCTTTTCGGACGGACGGATGATACCGCGCGCGCCGAGTGAGGTTAGCGCGTCGTCGTCGATCGCTTGGCTGTCGGCGACGATCAGGCGCAGGCGTGTGGTACAGGCATCGACGCTGACCAGATTAGCCGCGCCGCCGAGCGCCGCAACAAAAGCTCCGCCGCGCGCGCCGCCTGCCGATTGGGTGGCGGTTTCGGCGACCACACCCTTTTCGCGTCCCGGCGTCGCGAGGTCGAAACGGCGGATGAAGAAACGGAACAGGCCGTAATAGAGCGCGGCGTAGGCCGCCCCCACGGGCAGCAGCATCCACGGCCGCGTCGCAAGGCTGAAGTTCAGCACATAATCGAACAGCCCGGCCGAAAAACCGAAGCCGAGCTTGACGTCGAGCGCGTTCATCAGCGCCATCGAGACGCCCGTCAACAGCGCGTGGATCGCGTAGAGCAGGGGCGCGACGAACATGAAGGTGAACTCGATCGGCTCGGTGACGCCGGTCAGGAAGCTGGTGAAGGCGAGGGAGAACAGCATGCCGCCGACCGCCTTGCGCCGTTCGGGCCGCGCCTCGTGATACATGGCGAGGCACGCGGCGGGCAGGCCGAACATCATCACCGGGAAAAAGCCCGACATGAATGCGCCTGCATTGGGGTCGCCCGCGAAGAAGCGCCGAAGATCGCCCGTCGCGCCCCCGAAATCGCCAACGAGGAACCAGGCGGCGTTGTTGATGATGTGGTGGAGCCCGGTGACGATCAGCAGCCGGTTGAGCGCACCGTAGACGAAGAGACCGGCGCTGCCGCTTTCGACCACGGTGCGGCTCGCGCTATCGATCGCGCTGCTGATATGCGCATAGCCATAGCCGATGACCGCGGCGAGCAGCAGCCCGGCGACGCCGCTGGCGATCGGGACAAAGCGCCGGCCGCCGAAGAAGGCGAGATATTCGGGTAGCGCGATCGTTGCGAAGCGGTTGTAGAAATTGCCGCCGATGAGGCCGGACAATATGCCTATCGGCACTTCGAGCTTGTCGATCTGGGTAAGCGCCCAATTCTTCGCGGCGAGCGCCGCCGCCGCCTCGGGCAAACCCGCGCCGATATCGGGCGGTGCGGTGAGGAAGGTCTGCGCGCCGGTCGTGGTGACGAGGTAGCAGACCACGCCCGCGAGCGCTGCGGCGCCATTGCCGTCGCGCGCAAAGCCGACCGCGACGCCGATCGCGAACAGGATGCCCAGATTTTCGAAGATCGCTGCGCCCGCGGCGGAGATGAAGGCGATATCGAGCAGATCGGGCTGGCCGATGCGCAGCAGCAGGCCCGCAATCGGCAGCACGGCGATCGGCAGCATCAGAGCGCGGCCGAGCGGCTGGAGCGTTTCGAGAATTTTCCTCATCGCCGTGTCTCCTCGAATGCGCGGGCGAGCGCGCGAACCTCGGCCGCCGATTTGCATTGCAGCGCGAGCTCGGCATGCGCGCGTGCTTCGATCAGGGTCAGTCCGCGCACGATCTGCTTTGCCTCGGCGACGAAGCCGGGGACCGCCGAGAGTTCGGTGGCGCCGAGCCCGACAAGGATCGGCAGCGCCGCAGGATCCGAGGCCAGCCCGCCGCACACCCCGACCCAGCGCCCGCGCGCGGCGGCGAGGCGGCAGGTCTCGCCGATCATGCGGAGGACCGCGGGGTGCATCGCGTCGACACCGGCGGCGACCGCCGGATTGCCGCGATCCATCGCGAGCACATATTGGGTCAGGTCATTGGTGCCGATCGACAGGAAATCGGCCTCGGCGGCAAGCAGGTCGGCGGTCATTGCCGCCGCCGGCGTTTCGACCATCACACCAACTTCGACCGGTGTCGCTATCCCGATCTCGCCGCGCAGCCGCTCGACGAGTGCGCGGACTTGGCGCAGCTCATCGAGGTTCGCGACCATCGGAATCATGATCTTGCACTGGCCGACGGGCTCGACGCGCAGGATGGCGCGAAGCTGCGTTTCGAGCAGCGCCGGATGCGCGAGCGCGACGCGGATGCCGCGCTGGCCGAGCGCCGGATTTTCCTCGGCATCGATCGGAATATAGGCGGCGGGCTTGTCGCCGCCGATGTCGAGCAGGCGAATGATGACGGGCTTGCCCGCCAGTGCGTCGGCGATGCCTTGATAGGCAGCGTGCTGCTCATCCTCCGTCGGCGCGGTGTCGCGGTCGAGGAAGAGGAACTCGCTGCGGACGAGCCCCGATCCCTCGGCGCCCTGTGCGGCGGCAAGTACGGCGTCTTCGACCGTGCCGATATTGGCGAAGATTTCGATGCGCGTGCCGTCGGCGGTCTGGCAGGCGTCCTTCGCTGCCGCCTGTGCGGCCTCGCGCCGCGCATCGCGTTTCGCGAGGCGCGCTGTGAAGGCTTCGGCGTCGGCGGGCGAGGGCGCGACCGTGAGGTGGCCCATCTCGGCGTCGAGCAACAGGCGCGCGCCGTCGTCGACCGCGTCGAGCGCGTCGCCCATCGCGACGAGCGCTGGAAGGCCCATGCCCGCGCACAGGATGGCGACGTGCGAGGTCGGGCCGCCGCGCGTGAGGCAGATGCCAGCGGGCTTCGCGCCTGCGAGCGTCACGAGCTGCGACGGCAGCAAATCCTCGGCAACCACGATCGCCCCGGCCGGAATGGCATGGCCGTCGAGCGGGGTGCCTGTCAGCATCGACAGCAATTGACGCTCGATATCGATCAGGTCGTCGATGCGTTCGATCAGATGCGCATTGCCTGTCGCGCGGATCGCGTCGACCTGGTCGTGGATCGCACCGCGCCACGCAAAGCCCGCGCTGCGTCCGTGGGCAATGCGTTTCTCCGCCCCCGCAAGCAGTTCGGGATCGTCGATCAGCGCCAGATGCGCGTGCATGACCGCCGCGACGCTGCCGTCCGCGCTGTCGGCGCGCTTTGCAATCTGCCCGCGAACCTCGCTCCGTGCCGCCAGCAGCGCGGCGCGTTCCTCGGCGGCGCCGGTGCCATCGCGCGCGACCGCAATCTCGGCCTGCCGCAACCGCGCCGCCGGACCCATCGCGAGCCCGGGCGAGGCGATCACGCCCCCGATCTGTCCCGCGCGCAGCACCTGCTCGTGGATTGCCGCGACCGATGTCGCTGGCGGCACACTTTCGCCCATATCGGTCGCAAGCAGCGCCACGACGGCGGCGAGCGCCGCCTCGGCATCGTCGCCGCGCGCCTGCACCACAACCTCGTCGCCAAAGCCTGTGCCGAGCGCGAGCAGCGCCACGGTGCTGCGCGCATCGCCGCGCTTGTCGCCGTTCAGCAGATGCACGTCGGCCTCGAACCGCCGTGCCGTCTCCCCGATCCGCGCGGCGGGACGCGCGTGGATGCCGTGCGGCAGCGACAGCGTCACCGCCTGTTCGACCACCGTGCCGTCATCCGACCGGCGGCGCGCCTCGGCCTGTACCGGGACCAATGTCATCAGCGCTTCGCAAGCGCCGATCGCGCAATCGACGGTGCGGCGGCTGATCGCAAAAGCCTCGGCATTGGTGACGATCACCGGGGTGATCAGGCTGGTCGCGGCGAGCGCGACGGCGTCGAGATCGAAGCGGATCAGCGGATCGCCGCGCGACACCGTCTGCCCGGCCGCGACGAGCGGGGTGAAGCCTTCGCCTTTCAGCATCACCGTATCGAGCCCGATATGGATCAGTATCTCGGCGCCCTCGGCGCTGCGCAGCGAAATCGCGTGGCCCGCGTCGTGAAGCGTCACCACCTCGCCGTCGAACGGCGCGACGACGGTGTCGCCGAGCGGCTGGATCGCGACGCCGTCGCCCATCATGCGCTGGGCAAAAACGGGGTCGGGGACGCTGTCCAGCGTCGTCGCCCATCCTCTGAGCGGAGAGGTGATGATCAAGCTCATCGGCTTATTCCCCAAAACTTTCGCCGCTTGTTGTTATGCGGCTTGTTTATCATTGTGCGGCGTGGACAAGGTCCGATGCGGTTTCCGGAACGATCCGCCCGCCGATCCATGTGGCGCGCGGCGCGAGTTCGGCGCTCAGCCATACCCAGTCGGCGCGCTGTCCGCCTGCGATCGCGCCGATGCTGTCCTGCAGCGACAGGAAAGCGGCCGGCGTCGCACTCGCCATCGCCGACACATCGGGGACCGAAAGCCCCGTCACCTCCACCGTCTTGCGCAGCGCCGACGCCATGTCGAGGTGCGTGCCGGCGAGCGTGCCGTCTTCGAAGATGCAGACGCCGTCCTTCACCGCGATGCGCTTGCCCTGCAGCGTGAATTCGCTGACATCGGTGCCGACGCTGGGCATCGCATCGGTGACCAGCATGATGCGGTCCTTGCCCTTTGCATGGACCGCGAGCCGCACGACCGCGGGGTGCAGATGGACGTCGTCGACGATCAGCCCACACCAGGTATCGGAGTCGAACGCCGCGCCGACCGCGCCCGGATTGCGGTGATGCAGCGGCGACATCGCGTTGAACAAATGCGTGAAGCCGGAAAGCCCCGCGCCGATCGCGCGCTGCGCCTCGTCATAGGTCGCATCGCTATGCCCCGCGCTGACGATCACCCCGTGGCGGACGAGCGTGCGGATGTCGTCCTCGTCGCACAGTTCGGGCGCGAGCGTCAGCATCACGCGCCCGCGGTGCGGCGCGGTGAGCGTCGCAAGGATGGCGTCGTCGAGGCGGCGGATACGATGCGCCTCGTGGATGCCGCGCTTCACTTCGTTGATGAACGGGCCTTCAATATGGATGCCGACGACGCCCGGAACCCCTTGCTCGATCGCGGCGTCGACCGCAGCAAGCGCCGCGGCGATTTGCGTCGGCGTGTCGCTGATCAGCGTCGGAAGGAAGGCGGTCGTGCCATAGCGCGCATGCGCGGCGCCGATCGCCGCGATCGCTTCGACATCGACCTGGTCGTTGAACAACACCCCGCCGCCGCCATTGACCTGCGTATCGACGAAGCCGGGGAGGAGCCAGCCGCCGTCCAGGTCGATCTCCCGGTCTGCGGGCGTGTCGGCCGCGGGTGTGACGGAAGTGACGGTGCCGTCGGCGACGGCGATGTCCACCGCGCCGACGGCACCGGCCGGCAGTGCGACCCGGCCGTTATGGAAACGAAAGATCATAAAGTCTCGGTAACCTTGTTGAGATGCGGAGGCGAGTCGGGGTTGTGGCCCCGCGCCAGCGCCAGCGCGCTCGCCATGCGGTAAAAGCTCTGGATCAACAGGATCGGCTCGATCGCCGGATGCGCCGAGATCGCGGGCAGGTCGCCGCCCGCGGGATCGGCCAGCAATACGGTGGCGCCACGCCCGCGGAACTCGTCGGCGACCTCGCGAACACCGGCGGCGGCGCGGTCGGTGCCGCCCAGCGCGAGGACATGAAAGGCATCGCCGACGATCGCCATCGGGCCGTGGCGCACCTCGGCAGCGCTGAAACTTTCGGCATGAAGTCCCGAGGTTTCCTTGAATTTAAGCGCCGCCTCCTGCGCGACGCCAAGGCCATAGCCGCGCCCGAGAACGAACAGGTTCGTGGCATCCCGAAAGGCGCCGACCGCGGGCGACCAGTCGAGCGCGAACGCCTTTGCAAGCTGATCGGGCAGGGCGGTCAGTGCGTCTTCAAGCGCGGCGTCCTCCGACCAGGCTGCGACGAGTGCGGCGATCGCGGCGAGCGAGGCGATATAGGATTTGGTCGCGGCCACCGACCGTTCGACCCCGGCGGACAGCGGGATCACGACGTCGGCGAGCGCTGCGAGCGGCGAGCCTTCTGCGTTGACCAGCACGACGACGAAGGCCCCGGCATCGCGCTGCTGTTCGACCGCGGCGAGCAGGTCGGGGCTTTTTCCCGACTGCGAAATCGCGAGGCACAGCCGGTTTCCGGTGACCGCTGGGGCGTCATAGAGCGACGCGATCGACAGCGCCGCCGACGCGGTGGGCGTCCCCGTCATCGTCTCGATCAGATATTTGGCATAGGTCGCCGCATGGTCCGACGATCCGCGCGCGCAGGTGACGACCGCTGCGGGGGGCGAGGCGCGCATGCGCCGGGCGATCGCGGCGAACGCGTCGCGATTCGCCTCCAGCATCCTTGCGACGGCGTCCGCCGCCTCGCCTGCTTCCTGCTCCATCAGCGTCTGTCGTCCGTCTGATGCGGCGTTCGGCGTCATAGAATCTTGTCTCCCGGTCGGTGCTGTGCAGCCTTCGATATATTGGTACTATATAGGTTATATATGTCCTATCAAGAAATATGTTTGCTGCGCCCGGATTTTGATCGTCCATCCCTTGCGGTGTACCCATTTCAGCGCGTGTGGCCACCCTCGATCACATTTTGCATGATCGCTGCCGGCCGCCGATGGCACGCGGGCTTGTAGCGTATTGGTAGTAAATGGCGCCCGATATTGGTCTTGTGCAGATTGCGCTGGCTGCGAAGATTCGGTTGCGCATCTCGCGTTGCGCGGGCGCGCCGCCGCGCGGCTTGGCCGGGGTCTGCGCCGAGGCTTTTTGCGCGGCCTAGCCGTTGAGCTCCGCCACGACGTCATAAGCGTCGCCGCGATAATAGCTCTGGGTAAACTCGGCCGTGCGGCCGTCGGGCAGGAATCCGCGCCGTTCGATGAACAGGCCGGGCGTGCCGGTCTCGATCCCCAGAACCTCGGCTTGTTCGGCGGTGAAGGCGACCGCGCGCAGCCGCTGGAGCGCACGCACGGGCAGATGTCCCGCCGCTTCGAGCGCCTCATAGAGCGACGCGCCGACCCCCTCGACCGATGGCAGGCAATAAGCGGGGATCGTCGCATATTCGAGCGCCATCGAAGTGTCGTCGGCATAACGGATGCGGTGGAAGCGATAGACGAGCGATCCCGGCGACAGGCCGAGCGACAGTGCTTCCTCGGGCGTCACCGCGCCCGCGGTCTTGCTGATCCACTTGCTGTGCGGCTTGCGCCCGCGCGACACCATGTCTTCCGAAAAGGAAGTGAGCTTGGAGAAGCTTTTCTCGACGCGCGGCCGTGTGACGAAGGTTCCCGCGCCCCGGCGCCGTGCAACGATTCCATCGGCGACCAGGCCGTCGATCGCCTTGCGCACGGTGATGCGCGACACGTCGAATTCCTCGGCGAGGTCGCGTTCAGTCGGGATTGCCTCTTCGGCCTTGACCAACTGCCCCTCGATCGCGTCGCGCAGGATCTTCTGCAACTGAAGGTACAGCGGGGTGGGATCGTCCTTTTGCAGCGGACCCACGCGTTCGATCAGTGACAAGGACGTTTGCTCCATCCGGTTGTAAAGGCGCTTCAGCCGATAGGACCAGCGCCGCAGCCTTATGTGTTGCATTGGTATCGTCGCGTCAATCTTTGTTGCGAACCTCTCGCGTAAAAGGGTCCACCCGATTGCCCGCGCCTCACGTGATTGAGATAGGACCAATTCGGCTTTTCTCCGTCAAATTCGTAACGGCCAAGGCGCCGCCCCGCCCAATGCGCGACGATTGCGCTCCAGCGACGCCGGGTTGCAATACTAATATAAAACCAATTTGGTGGCTGCTATGAAGAGAAATGCGACATTTCTCGAAATCTTGCTATTTTCCTCTATAAAACAGCCGAATGGAAAGGCGTTGACCGCTCAGTTTCTGCATGACAAATTAGATACAAATTATGGATCGGGAGAATGGGAATGCAGGCCACGAGGTTGATCGGGATGGCGATTGCGGCGCTGGCCGCCCCTCAGGCTCTGGCGGCAGACACGTCGTCGCAAACCGCGCTCGACCGTTTCGCCGATACGCTGGGTTATCGGCTCGAGGTGGTCGACAATCGCCCGACGTGCCCGGCCGGGATCGAGGGTTGTTTTCTGTCGACGATCACGCTGACCCTTCCCGAAACGCTGCCCGCCGACCTGCCGACCAAGGGGTTTGCGCTCACTTTCAGCTTCGTCAATCCGCTGCCACGCGTCGAAAGCGACATTTTCACGCATCGCCACGTCAATGGCGACGTCCAGCAATTGACGCTGAAACCCGGCGTGACGCTGCGCCCCGGTTCGACGCACGAGATCAAGCTGTGGGGCGTTGGCTCGAATTTTTCAAAGGCGTTCGCGATGCCCAACGCCTATCTGGTCGCTGACGGGCTGAAACCGCGCACCATCGCGGCGACGCGGGCGGTGATCGATCCAGAGACCGGGCTCGAGACGCTGCCTTTTGTCGCGCCGATGACCGATGAGGCCAAGCTTGCGACCAAGAGCGATGCCGACAAGACGCGCTGGCTGACCGCCGAACGCGCCTTCGATGTGCAGGCCGGACGGCTGGCGCCCGAGGCGAAGGGCGTCGTGATCCTGCCGAAGCCGGCGAAGGCGGTGCAGGGTAGGGGGCGGGCGATCGACCTCGGCCGCGGTATCGCGCTGACATTGAACGGCGTCGAACGCAGCGCGGTTGGGCCTGCTTTGGCAGCGCTCGGGTCGCCCGAGGGCGGCGCGCTGCCGCTCACGATCCGCATCGACCCCGCTGCCGCGAAAAAGGCCGAGGGCTATATTCTCGACGTCAAGGCATCGGGCATTGCCATCACCGCGCACGACGCAGCGGGGGCAAGCCACGCGCTACGCTCGCTCGCGCAGCAGGCGGCATTCGACAAGGGCAAGCTCGCGCCGCTCCACGTCGAGGATGCGCCCGAATATGGATTTCGCGGTCTCCACATCGACCTTGGCCGCAACTTCCATGGGCGCGACCAGATTTTGAAGCTGGTCGAAGCGATGGCGGCGTACAAGCTCAACAAGCTGCACCTCCATCTCGCCGACGACGAGGGCTGGCGCATCGAAATCCCGGCGCTCCCCGAACTGGCCGCGGTCGGGTCGAAACGCTGCCACGATCCCGCCGAACAGACGTGCCTTCTGCCGCAGCTCGGCGCGGGTCCCGACGGCGCGGGGGGCGTCAACGGCTATCTGAGCGTCGCCGACTATGTCGCGATCGTGCAGGCGGCGGCGGCGCGGCAGATCGAGGTGATCCCGTCGATCGACATGCCCGGCCACAGTCGCGCCGCGATCAAGGCGATGGAGGTGCGCCATGCGCGTCTGACCGCCGCGGGCAAGAAGGCCGAGGCCGAGACGTACCGGCTGATCGACCCCGCCGACACCACCGAATATCGCAGCATCCAGCATTACAGCGACAACACGCTCAATGTCTGCTTGCCCGCGGCCTATCGCTTCGTCGACACCGTGGTCGATGCGCTCGCCGCCATGCACCGCCAAGCAGGCGTGCCGCTCAAGACCTTCCACCTCGGCGCCGACGAGACCGCGGGCGCGTGGATCAAATCGCCCGCGTGCAAGGCGATGATCGCCGAAAATGGCGGCGATGCGGGCAAGCTCACTCCGCGCTTCATCGAGCGCGTGAGCAAAAGCCTCGCCGCCAAGGGGCTGGAAGCCGCCGGCTGGAGCGACGGCATGGGGCATACCGAAGCCACCGCGATGCCAAAGAAGGTGCAAACGAACATCTGGGGCGTGCTGCACGCCGGCGCGATCCGCGAGGCGCACGACCAGATGAACCGTGGTTGGGACGCCGTGCTGTCGATCCCCGACCTTGGTTATTTCGACATGCCCTATGCGCCGCACCCCGACGAGAGCGGTTATAACTGGGCCTCGCGCGGCGTCGATCCGTATCAGGTGTTCGGCTTCATGCCGGGCAACCTGCCCGCTAACGCCGCGACGATCCGCAACATCCAGGCCGAGGGCAAGGCGATAGAGGACAAGCCCGTTCTGCAACCGGGCCGTCGCGTCGCGGGACTGCAAGGGCAGCTCTGGAGCGAGACGATCCGTACCGACGCGCAGGTCGATTATATGCTCTTCCCGCGCCTGCTCGCGCTCGCCGAACGCGCGTGGGCGCCGACACCGTGGACCCCGATCTATCAGGCGGGGGCGAGCTATGAATGGGGCGACAAGCGCGTCGACGCTGCGGAGCTCAAGGCGGGCTGGCAGAATTTCGCCGGGCGCACCGCGGCACAGTTCCCGATGCTCGAAAAAATGGGTGTCGCCTATCGCGTCGCGCCGCCGGGCGCGCGGATCGCGAACGGCAAGCTCGAGGCGAACAGCATGTTCCCCGGCACCGCGATCGAATATCGTGTCGAGGGCGGCGCGTGGACGCGCTATGCCGGGCCGGTGGCGGTCAGCGGTGCCGTAGAGCTGCGCAGCCGCTCCGCCGATGGCAAGCGCACCAGCCGGACGGTTCGGGTCGAAGCTGCGCGGTAGGACGGGCCGCGGCGGACCGGGTCAGGCGGCCTTCATCCACACGACGAGCGCAAAGCGCGTCGCGCGCGCAGGCAAGGTACGATGCGGGGTGAAGCGATCGAGGAACAGCACCGTCCCCGCCGGGCATGCGGGCTGAACACGCGGCAGGCCCGCAAGCCGCCATTCGGGGATTTCAAAGCCATCGTCGCCCTCGCTCGCCAACGGTGCGGGCTGGCGCCCCGCCGCAATTTCGAGCCCACCACGCTCGGGTCCGGCATCGCTGAGGGGGATCCATGCGGTCACCATGACTTTGCCGCATCCGGTGCCGTCGTCGCGCGCAACGTCGCTGTGCCAGGCGTGGCGATGCTCGGGAAAACAGGCGATGCTCGCGCGCACGCGCACGATCTTGCCCGACAGCGCGCGGCCGCCGAGCCGCCCGGCGGTTTCGATCAGCCGCGGATCGTTCGCGAGTGCCTGAAGCCTCTGCCCGCGATGCGTGTCGGTACACACTGCGACGCGCAGCAAATTCGCGACGCTGCGCTCGTGCGCGTACACGCGGTCGATCCGTTCGCTCGGCGGGGCGTCGGGGCAGCTTTGTTCGAAGGGCAGGTACAGCGCGCGTGAGACGCGGTCGATATGTTCGGCGATATCCGTTTGCGCCGCGCCGACGAATTCGGGATCGAACAGCGGCACCGCCGCATATCCCTGCTCGGCGAACAGCGTTTCGGCACTCATCGGGCGCGGCCGAACAAGGTGATCGTTGGCCACTCGCCGCCCGTCTCGACCTCTGCATCGATGCCATAGACCGCGCGCAGCCGCTCAGCGGTCAGCACCTCGCCAGGCGTCCCGTCGGCAACGATCCGGCCTTCGTCGATCAGCAGCAGCCGGTCGCAATAGCGCGCCGCGAGCGTCAGGTCGTGGAGCACCGCGATCACCAGCGCGCCGCCCGCCGCCTCGGCGCGCAGCATGTCCATCACGTCGATCTGATGTCCCGGGTCGAGGCTCGCGAGCGGTTCGTCGGCGATCAGCGCCGGCGCTTCGACCGCGAGCGCCCGCGCGAACAGCACGCGGGCGCGCTCGCCGCCCGACAATTCGGTCGCGATTCGGTCGCGCAGGTCGAGCACGTCGGCGCGCGCCATCGCGCGCTCGATCGCGGCGGTGTCGGCATCGGCGATCCGCGACATCGGCGCGAGATGCGGCAGCCGCCCCAGCCCGACAAGCCGCTCGACCGTCAGCGGCCAGTGCAGCGTCTGCCCCTGCGGCACATAGGCGATCCGCCGCGCAAGCTCTGCGCGCGGCATCGCCGCGGCATCGACGCCGTCGACGCGCACCGTCCCGCTCGCCGGCACCAGCGCGAGCATCGCGCGCGCGAGCGTCGACTTGCCCGCGCCATTGGGGCCGACGATCCCGGTCAGCGTGCCGGGCCCGAATTCGGCACTGACGTCGTGGACGACGGCGCGGCGGCCGAGCGTGACGCCGACATGGTCGAGGACCAGGCTCACCATAGCCGTCGCTCCCGCATGAGATGGACAAGGAAGACCGGGACGCCGAGGAACGCGGTGACGACGCCGAGCTTGAGCTCGTTCGTCGTCGGGATGATCCTGACGCCGAGGTCGGCGAGCGTCAGCAGCGCCGCGCCGCCGATTGCCGAGGGCAGCAAGATCGCCGAGGGGCTGCGGTCGGTGAGCGGGCGGATGAGATGCGGTACGATCAGCCCGACAAAACCGATCGCCCCCGTTACGGCCACCGCGCCGCCGACCCCGATCGCGGTGCCGATCAGCAGCCGGAGCCGCGTGCGCCGCAGGTCCGTCCCGAGCGCCTGCGCCGCATCTTCCCCGAGCGTCAGCGCATCGAGCGCGCGCCCGTTCCACAGCAGCATCGCGGTGCCGATCGCGATGCACGGCAGCGCGATCCATACATGGTCGAACGACCGGTTCTCGAGGCTGCCGAGCAGCCACGTCATGATCTCCATCGCAGCGAACGGGTTCGGCGACAGGTTCAACGCCAAGCTGGTCCCCGCCACCGCCAGCGTTCCCACCGCGATGCCAGCGAGGATCAACGTCAGCGGGCTTTCGGCCTTGCCCGAAAGGATGAAGAGCAAAGCGAGCGAGAGGAGCGCGCCTCCCGTGGCGAGCAATGGCAGCACGATCGGATGGATGTCGGCCAGCCCGAAATAGATCGCGGCGACACCACCAAGCGCTGCCGCGTTCGACGTGCCGAGCACCGACGGCTCGGCGAGCGGATTGCGCAGATAGCCTTGCAATGCCGCGCCCGCGAGCCCGAGCATCGCGCCAACGGCAATCGCGAGCAACGTGCGCGGTAGGCGGAGATCGAACAGGATGACGCTCGCGACCTTGTCGCCGTCGCCGGTCGCGGCCGCCAGCAGGCGCGTGACCGACAGGTCGACCGCGCCGAACAGCAGCGATGCGACCGCCGACACCAATGCCAGCGCCGCCAACGCGGCGATCAGCGACCAGCGGGGGAGGGCGAAGCGGGTCATGAACGGCCCCCATCGATGCCCGCGATCTGCGCCGCCATGCTGCGCGCCGCTTGCGAGTAGGCGGGGCTGCTGCACACCGTCCACGCCTGCGGGACGCTGATGCGCGGAATGTCCTTGAGCGCCGGATGATGCAGCATTTCACTCCCCTGGTCAGTCACCTTGTCGGTCGCGCTTTCGACGATCAGGAAGTCGGGCTCGGCCGCGACCATCTCCTCGAGGCTGAGCTGCGAGAGCGGCGGCTTGCCGAGCTTGCCCGCGAGGTTGACGAGGCCGACGCGCGTCATCAGCTCGTCGATCAGCGTGCCCGTCCCGGTCATATAACCGCGCCGCTGGTAATAGGCGGCGACGCGGCCCTTCCCCGGCTTCGGCAGGCCCGCCAGCTCACGCTCCATCTGCGCGATCAGCGCCGTGCCGCGCTCGGGATGGCCGACCGCCGCCGCGGTTTCGCGGATCGAGGTGTAGATTTCATCGAGGGTGTTCGCGGTGGCGAGGTCGAGCAGCGGATAGGTGTGCTTCGGCAGCGCGCGGAGCGCTGCGCTGCGGCTCGCCGGCATGCCGATGATCAGGTCGGGTTCGATCGCGAGAATCTGTTCGGCCGAATTGCTGAGCAGCGGTATCCCGCGCGCCTTCGCCGCCTCGCCCGACATTTCGCGGTCGGTCGCATTTTTTGTCAGCCCCGCGATCTGCTTTCGATCTGCGAGCGCAAGCACAAGCTGGTCGGCACAGAGGTTGATCGACACGATGCGCTGCGGAATCGCGGGTGCTTTCGCGGGCGGGTTGGGGGAGGCTGCCCACAACAGGCCCGCGCCGCCCGACAGCGCCGCGAGCGTCAACAGGCCGCGCCGCCGCATCAGAACTCGATCCCCCGCTGCGCCTTCACATTCTGTTCGCGGAACGGATGTTTCACCTGCGCCATTTCGGTCACCAGGTCGGCGGCGTCGATCAGCTCCTGCGGCGCATTGCGGCCGGTGATGATGACATGCGTCATATGCGGCTTGGCGGCGAGCGCTTCGAGAACCTCATCGACCGGCAGATAGTCGTAACGCAGCACGATATTGAGCTCGTCGGCGATGACCATCGCATAGCTTGGGTCGGCGATCATCCGCTTGACCTCGTCCCACGCTTCGCGCGCCACCGCGATGTCGCGCGTGCGGTCCTGCGTGTCCCAGGTGAAGCCTTCGCCCATCGGCTTGAACTCGATCAGGTCCGGGAAGCGGTCGAATACCGCTTTCTCGCCCGTCGCCATCGCGCCCTTCACGAACTGGATGACGCCGACCTTCATGCCGTGGCCGATCGCGCGCACCGCCATGCCAAGTGCGGCCGACGTCTTGCCCTTACCGGGGCCGGTGTGGACGATGATCAGGCCCTTTTCGACGGTTTTCGTCGCGACCTTCTTCGCCTGCGCGGCCTGGATTTTCTTCATCTTCGCCGTGTGTTCGGCGTCGGTACGCGTTTTCATGGGAAGACCCCCCGCACGCCGGCAACGAAGGCGGAGCCTGCCGATGCGCGGGCGCGATCGACCGGTGCTGGCGTCGCAAGCGGCGTAATGCCTGCGCCTCCGGCACCGAAGCGGCTCCAGCCGCTTGGTCGTCGCTCGACGGATGTCTCCGTGCCGCGGCCTTTCCCTGGGCCAGGGCATTGAGCGACCCACGCCGGCAGGTCTCCTGGCTCGCGGGTCAGGGCTTGATGCACGCCTTCCCAGGGTGGCCCCAGTGGCTGATCCGAAAGTTTCGGACCGGTGCATCGCGCTCGCCGCTTACAGTTGCAGGGACAGCCTCGGTTTCGGGGGTTCAGGACGAACCCCGTTACCGCGTTCCCATTTTAAGCCCTCTCGGGCACCGACGCGATCATGCGCGGGGCAAGCCCCGCCCGCGCAGCCCATAAAGGAGCCGCGCTTTTTCGCAATGCCTATTGCCGTTCGACGATCATCGCCGCGCCCACCCCATCGCGCCGAGGCTGCTTACCCTGTTCGCGCTGCCGACGCTCTATGCGCGTTATGGAAGGCCGCGCGTCTAGGGCAACAACCTGCCTTCGTCGCGCCGCGGCATCGGCGCGACGAAGCGCAGCACGAGCGCCGAGAGGATCAGCCAGCCGGCCGAAATCAGGATCGCGGCCGGTAGTGACGCCAGATCGGCGATCAGCCCGAGCGCATAGGCGCCGAGCGCCATCGCGCCGAAGGTTACTGCCTGATAGATCGACAGGCAGCGGCCGAGGATTTCCTCGGGCGAACGGAGCTGCATCGCGACGTTGAGCGTCGTCAGCGTCGACACCCACGCCCCGCCCGCGACGAAGGCGGCAACGATGACCCATGGAAGGCTTGTCGTGAGCGCGACCGGCAGCATCGCGGCGGCAAAGATCAGCGAGGCGGCGGTCACCACCCGGTCGCTGCCCCAGCGGTGCCGCGCCGAACTCACCAGCAGCGCACCGAAGATCGACCCCGCGCCGAAGGCGGCAAGGCATAGGCCATAGATGACCTCGGTCCCGTGCAGCCGGTCGCGGACGAGCGACGGCAGCAGCGCCTGAAACCCCGCGGCGCCAAAGCCGAACGCGAAGCCGCGGATCAGCACGCGGCGTACCGGGTCCGAATGCGCGCAGAAACTTATGCCCGCGGCGATCGCGGTCAGCATCGAAGTGCGGCGCCGCGGCGTGGTTTCGGGATGCCAGCGCAGCAGCACGACGATCAGCACGATATAGCTGATCGCATTGAGCCCAAAGGCGGCGGCCGTGCCGACAATCGAGATCAGCAGGCCGCCGAGCGCCGGGCCGACGCTGCGCGCAAGGTTGTACGCGATGGTGTTGAGCGCGATCGCCTGCGGCAGGTCCCTCGGCCCGACCTGCAGCCGCACCGACGCCTGCCACGCCGGGCCGTTGAGCGCGGTCCCGCATCCGACGGCGAGGGTGAAGAAGAGCAGGCTTAGCGGCGTGATCGCGTCGAGATAGGTCGTCAGCGTCAGCGCCGCCGAGACGATGAGCATCCCCGTTTGCGCCGCGAGCATCACGCGCCGCCGGTCGAAATTGTCCGCGATCGCGCCCGCGAAGATACCGAGCAGCAGGATCGGGATTGTGGCGCCCGCCTGTACCAGCGCGATCAGCAGGTGCGATTGGGTGAGTTCGGTCATCAGCCACGCCGCTGCGACCGACTGGATCATCGACCCCATGTTCGACGCGAGGTTCGCGATCCAGATCGCGCGAAACGCCTGGTAGCGGAACGGCGCGAGCGCGGAGGGCGGGGGTGGCGTGTCGGGACTCACGTATCTGCGCCTAACCCCGCTTGGCCCCCGCGACAAGTCGCCGGCCTAGATCGAGGGTCCGCTATCGTCCTGATACTGGCGCCGAAGTTCGACCAGCTTCCGCTTCATTGTAGCGATCGGCGCCTTCATCGCCGGGTCGTCGAAGCGGTTGTGCATTTCGCCGGGGTCGGTCTTCAGATCATAGAATTCCCAGGCATCGATGTCGGCGCCGTAAAAGCGCACGAGTTTGTAGCGCTCGCCGCGCACGCCATAATGCGCGCGAACCGAATGGAAGCCCGGATATTCGTAATAATGATAATAGACGTCCTTGCGCCAGTCGGCGGGTGGACGGGCGGCGAAAAGTGCGCGCATCGACCGGCCCTGGATGGTGCCCGGACCCTTCACCCCGGCAAAATCGAGGAAGGTCGGCGCATAGTCGATATTCTGAATCGGCGCCGCAACGCGAGTGCCCGCACGGATATGCCCGGGATATTGGATTAGGAACGGCGTCCGCATCGATTCTTCATAGATGAAGCGCTTGTCGAACCAGCCATGTTCGCCGAGGTAAAAGCCCTGATCCGATGTGTAGACGACGATCGTATTTCGCTCGAGGCCGCTGTCCTTCAGATAGTCGAGCACCGCGCCGACGCCCTCGTCGACCGCGGCGACGGTGCCGAAATATTGCTGCATGTAGCGCTGATATTTCCAGCGCGCCATGTCCTGTCCCGCGAGCTTCGCCGCGTTCATCCGGTCGTTGTCGGCCTGCATCAGCGCGTCCCATTCGGCCTGCTGCTTGTGCGTCATGCGGTCGAACGCGCCGGGCCACCGGTTGTAGCGAAGCTGTGCCGATCCCGCCGCGACCGTCATCTTGAGGTCGTGGCCTTCGTACATGTCGCGATAGATATTCATTTCCTGCGCCGCGGCCGCGCGGCGTCCGGCATAATTGTCGAAATAATTGGCCGGGACGGGGAAGGTTAACCCCTGATACTTCTGCACATGGCGCAGCGCGGGCATGAAATTGCGGTGCGGTGCCTTGTGATGGATCAGGATCGCGAAGGGCTTCGACTTGTCGCGGCCGTTCTTCAGCCAGTCGAGGCTGTACTGCGTGATAAGGTCGGTCGCATAGCCTTCGACGACGCTGCGCCCCTTCGGCGTGATGATGTCGGGGTTATAATATTCGCCCTGGTCGTCGAGCACCTTCCAATCGTCGAAGCCGATGCCCGCGGGCGAATGGTTGATGTGCCATTTGCCGAACATCGCGGTGGTGTAACCCGCCTGCGACAGCGCGCGGGGCCAGACCCAGACATCATTGTCGAACTTGTTGCCATTCTGCTTGAAGCCGTGCGCGTTGCTCTGGCGGCCGGTGAGCAAGGTTGCGCGGCTGGGGCCGCAGAGCGAATTGCCGACGAAGCTGTTCGTGAAGATCGCGCCGTTTCGCGCGATCCGGTCGATATTCGGCGTCGGCGCGAGCTTCGACACCGGCGACCCATAAGCCGAGATCGCCTGATAGGCATGATCGTCCGACATGATGTAGACGATGTTCGGCCGCTCGGGCCCCTGCGCGCGCGCCGGTGCGGTGAAGACCAGCGGCGCGGCGGCAAGGGCGATCAGGTTGCGGACACGCATCGGCGTCATCCTATTCGGACAGCTCGAAACTGGCCTCCGACCCTTCGGCCGACGACGGACCGACCCACAGCTTGAACTGGCCGGGCTCGCTGCCCCAGCTCATGTCCTGGCGCGTGAAGGCGAGGTCGGCGTCGGTCAGGGTGAAGCGGATCGTGCGCTTCTCGCCCTTCTTGAGCATCACCTTCTCGAAGCCCTTGAGCTCCTTCACCGGCCGCGTCACCGACCCGACGAGGTCGCGGACGTACAGCTGCACGACCTCCTCGCCATCACGCGCGCCGCTGTTGGTCACGGTGACGCTCACGGTCAGCTTCTCACCCGGGCGGATTTTCGCCTTGTCGAGCGTCACCGGCGAGTAGGCGAAGCTCGTGTAGCTGAGGCCGTAACCGAACGGATAAAGCGGGGTGTTCGGCGTATCGAGATAGCGCGAGACATATTTGGCGTTCGGATCCTCGGGCTTGATCGGCCGCCCGGTATTTTTCATGTCGTAATGGATCGGCACCTGCCCGACATTGCGCGGGAAGGTCACGGGCAGCTTGGCCGACGGGTTGTAATCGCCATATAGAACGTCGGCGATCGCATGGCCGCCCATCGTGCCCGGATACCAGGCCTCGAGGATCGCATCGACATTGGCGTCGGCCCATTCGATGCTGTTCGGGCGCCCGCTCATCAACACGAGGATGATCGGCTTTCCGGTCTTTTTCAGCTCTTCGAGCAGCGCCTGCTGGTTGCCGGGCAGTTCGAGCGAGGTGCGGCTCGCCGCTTCGCCCGTCATGTTCCAATGCTCGCCCATCGCCGCGATGATGACGTCGGATTTCTGCGCGAGCGCGATCGCCTCGGCAAAGCCGTCGTTCTTGCCCGCGTCGGCGAACTGATAGCCGGCACCCCGGGCATAGGCGACCGTCGTGCCCTTGGGCGCGCGCGCCTGCATCCCCTCGAGCAATGTCACCGGCCGCTCCTTGCGATCACCCGCGGCGGACCAGCTGCCGATCATGTCGTCCTTGCTGTTGCCGAGCGGGCCGATCACCGCGATCGACTTTGCTGTCGCGGCGAGGGGCAGGGCATTGTCCTTGTTCTTCAGCAGCACGATCGACTTGCGCGCGACGTCGCGCGCCGCCTCGAGGAAGTCGGGGCGATAAATGGTCGCCTTTTCGCGCGCTTCGTCCGAGTAGCGATAGGGATCCTCGAACAGGCCGAGGCGATATTTCATTTCGAGGATCGCTTTCACCGCCTCGTCGACGCGTTTCACGTCGACCTTGCCCTCGGCGACCGACTTGGCGAGGTGATCCATGAACACCGCGCCCTGCAAGTCCATGTCGACCCCGGCGTTGATCGCCTGTTCGCCCGCTTGTTTCAGGTCGCGCGAATAGCCGTGCGGGACCATTTCGTTGATCGACGTGTAATCGGTTACGATGAATCCCTTGAAGCCCCATTTCTTGCGCAGCACGTCGGTGAGCAAATAGTGGCTGCCCGACGCCGGGACGCCGTCATATTCGTTGAACGAGGTCATGAAGGTCGCGGCGCCGGCGTCGGCGGCGGCCTTGAAGGGCGGCAGATAGATGTCGCGCAGCGTGCGTTCGGAGATGTCGACGGTGTGGTAATCGCGGCCGGCCTGCGCCGCGCCATAGGCGGCGAAATGCTTGGCGGTTGCGAGCACGGTGTCGACACGCTTCAGATCGTCGCCCTGGAAACCGCGCACGCGCGCGACCGCGATCTTGCTGCCGAGGTAGACATCTTCGCCCGCGCCCTCGGACATGCGGCCCCAGCGGGGGTCGCGCGCGACGTCGACCATCGGCGCGAATGTCCAGTGAATGCCCTCCGCCGATGCTTCGGTCGCAGAGATTCGTGCTGCTTTTTCAATGGCTTTAAGATCCCAGCTCGCCGCCTCGCCGAGCGAGATGGGGAAGATGGTGCGGTGGCCGTGGACGACGTCATAACCAAAGAGCAGGGGGATCTTCAGCCGCGTTTCCTCGACCGCCAGCCGCTGCAGCTCGCGCGTATATTTGGCGGTGAAGGCATTGAAGATCGACCCGATGCGCCCCTTGCGGATATCGTCCTGATAGCCTTTGCGCATCGTCGGGCCGGTCGAATCCCAGTCGCTGGTGAGCAGCGACAATTGCCCGACTTTCTCGTCGAGCGTCATCTGCGCGATCAGGTCGGCGACGAAGCGATCCATCTTCGGATCGGGACGCATCCAGCCCGCGGAATCCATCGACGCCGCCTCGTTCGTGCTCGTTGTGGGCTTGGCCATCAGCGGGGCGGGGGAGAGCTGCGCAGCCACCATCAGAGTGGCCAGCGTCAGGCATGTGAGGTTGCGCGTCATCGGCGGCATGATTCGTCCTTCCCAGTCGGATTTGCTTATACATTGTCACGAGGATTGGCCGAAATCGGCCGAAAACCGGCTGGCCCCCGATTGCATCCCTCTGTGTCGCTTCCCCCTATACAGTGATCGTGAAACCGGTTACAAACTAAAAAAACAACGACGCGATTTCCCGCGACTCGTCGCTGCACCGGAGGCAAGGCCGGCCAGCGAAGAAAACGAGCGCGGGGAATGTCGGGGGCCAAAAAGGGAGGATGCCGTGAAGTTTCCGCATGAATTTCAGACCGTTTCCGCGCGCCGGTCGCGCGCCCGCACGCTCGCCGCTGCGCTGGCATGGAGCAGCGCCGGTGCCGCGCTCGCCGTCGGGGTGGCGACACCTGCGTATGCGCAGGTGTCGAACGCCTCGCTGCGCGGCACGATAAAGGCCGAGGGCGGCGTGTCGCAGGTCACCGCGATCAACGTCAACACCGGCCTGACGCGCACCGCGACGGTTGGCGCGAGCGGCAGTTACAATATCGCTTCGCTTCCGGTCGGCACCTATCGGCTTGAAATCACGACGCCGGGCGGCGTGCGCAACACCGACGAATTCACCCTCTCGGTTGGACAGAGCGCCGTGCTCGACTTCGATTTCTCGCAGCCCGACATCGCCGAGGGCGGCGATGACGCGATCATCGTCACGGGCACCCGCATCCGTTCGATGGAGGGCGGCGAGGTCGGTTCGAACATCACTCAGCGCCAGATTGAGGTATTGCCGCAGAACAACCGCAACTTCCTCGCCTTTGCCGACCTCGCGCCGGGCGTCCAGTTCGTGACCGGGGCCAGCGGCCAATCGCGCCTGCAAGGCGGCGCTCAGGACAGCCGCGGCGTCAACATCTTCATCGATGGCGTGGGGCAGAAGGACTATGTTCTCAAGAACGGCATAACCGGCCAGGATTCGACGCAGGGCAATCCCTTCCCGCAGCTCGCGGTCGGCGAATATCGCGTCATTTCGTCGAACTATAAGGCCGAATTCGACCAGGTCAGCTCGGTTGCGATCACCGCGGTGACCAAGTCGGGCACCAATGAATTCCACGGCGAAGCCTTCATCGATTACACCGATCAGAGCCTGCGCGACGCGCGGCCGACCGAACTGACGACGAGCAAGGTCAAGACGAAGGATTTCCAGTTCGGCGGCGCGCTGGGTGGTCCGATCATCAAGGATATGCTGCACTTTTTCGTGACCTATGAAGGCAAGCGGCAGCAGCAGCCGGTCGACGTCCAGCCGGGACTCAACCTGCCGGTCAGCTATTTTCCGTCCGAATATCAGGGCGTGTTCGGCCCGACCAACGCGACGTTCAACGAAGATCTCTATTTCGGCAAACTCAACTTCCAGCCGTCGAACAGCGACTTGATCGAGCTGTCGGGCAAATATCGCAAGGAAACCGGCGAGTTTCTGGGCAGCGGTTTCAACGCGCGCAGCACGATCAGCTCGCAGGATGTCGAGGAACTGCGCGTCACCGCGCGCTGGGAGCATACGGCCGACAACTGGATCAACGATTTCAAGCTGACCTATGAAGACGCCAAATGGGCGCCGACGCCGACCGAATTCGGCAACGGCTTCCTCTTTGCCTATGCCGGCCCGTCGCCCACCAATCCGCAGCCGGGTGTGGTCGTCCGCGGCGACATCCTGCGCATTGGCGGCGGCAGCAATTTCCAGGAAAAGGGCCAAAAGGGCTGGGGCGTCCAGAACGACTTCACCTGGACCGGGTTCGAGGGCCATACGATCAAGGTCGGCGCCAAGGCGAAATGGGTCGAACTCAATTCGCTGCAGCTCAACGCCTTCAATCCGGTTTATACCTATAACCCGGCGTTCAACCCCGGTGGTGGCACCTTCAACGACGATGTGCCCTACCGCGTCCAGTTCGGCGCCTCGACGGGCAACGGCGACCCGATCATCAATTCGAAGAATTTCCAGTTCGGCATCTATGTGCAGGACGATTGGGAGGTTACCGACCGGCTGACGCTGAACCTCGGCGTGCGCTGGGATTATGAGCGGACGCCGGCCTTCCTCGACTTCGTCCACCCCGCCGACGCGGTGAACGCCGTGTCGCCGGCCAATTACCCGAACCTCGTCAACGCCGATTACGACATCCGCGACTTCATCTCGACGGGCAGCGAGCGCAAGGCGTTCACGGGCGCGTGGCAGCCGCGTATCGGCTTCAGCTACGAGCTCGACGACGATGGGCGCTTTGTGGTGTTCGGCGGGGCGGGGCGCTCGTACGACCGCAACCAGTTCGACTTCCTGCAGCAGGAAATCAGCGTCGGATCGTTCACCACGCGGACATTCAACTTCATCACCGGCGACCCGAACAACACATGCGCCCCCGGGCCGACCTGTGTGCCGTGGAACCCGATCTACCTGACCGAAGCGGGCCGCCAGCAGCTGCTCGCCGGCGCCGGCGCGGGCGGCGGCCGCGAGCTGCGCTTCATCGAGAACGACCTGAAGGTTCCCTATTCGGACCAGTTCAGCCTGGGCTTCCGCGCCAGGGTAACCCCGTTGTTCGAGGCCGAGGTCGGCTATAGCCATATCGAATCGAAGGACGGCTTCGCCTATCTGCTCGGCAACCGCCGTCCCGACGGCACCTTCTTCCCGCCGGCACCCGCGGCGCCGAACTCGCCCTTCGGTTTCGCGCCTCCGGGCTTCGGGTCGATCATCATCGGGACCAACGGCATCGAAACCAGCGCGGACACGGGCTATCTCAAGCTGGTCAAGAACTACACCGCCGCGTCGCCGTGGAGCTTCTCGGCAACCTATACCTATACCCAAGCCGAGGAAAACCGGCAGTTTGGCGAAACCTTCAGCCTCGATTTTCCGTCGCTGGAGGACTATACCGTCACGCGGTCGAGCGGGGTGCGCAAGCATCGTTTGGTCGCGACGGGCTCGGTCGATCTGCCGATCGGCGTCACGCTGTCGGGCAAGTTCCAGATCGCGTCGCCGCCGTACCTCAAGGCGTTCATCAACCAGGGCGGAGCGAACCCCAGCCGCACCGTCATTTCGAACGAGGCCGACGGCAATGGCGATCGCTGGGGCTTCCGCCAGATGGACGTCGCGATCACCAAATATATCCCGTTCAAGTTCATCAGCGAGGAATCGCGCCTGCGCCTTCGCGTCGACATTCTGAACCTGTTCAACGATCGCAACTATGTCGATTACAACAACGACCCGACGTCGCCCCGCTATCTCGAAATTTCGGGCATTGGCGTTGGCGGAAACACGCCGCGAACGGTAAAGCTATCGGCCGGATTCTCTTTCTGACCGGCTGACAGGCGCCCGTCCCGCACCCCCCTCCCGCGGGCCGGGCGCCTCACTTTTTTGGAGTATCGCATGTCGTTTCGTATCGGGGCATCGCTCCTGCCCCTGCTCGCGCTGACCACGGCATGCACCCCCACTCCGGCGCCGTCGGCCATCGCACCAGTCGCAACATCGGCCACGAAATTGCCGCCGCTGACCGAGGCCGCCTTTTCCGAAGAGCTGACCGAGCGCACCTTCCGCTATTTCTGGGACACCACCGACACCAAGCGCTGCCTCGCGCCCGATCGCTGGCCGAGCAATCCCTTCTCGTCGATCGCGGCGACGGGCTTTGCGCTGACCGCTTATGGGATCGGGGCCGAGCGCGGCTATGTGACGCGCGCCGATGCGGCATTGCGCACGCGCGACTGCCTGCGTTTCTACTGGACGGCTCCGCAGGGTGCCGAAGCGGCGGGCAACACGGGCTACAAGGGCTTTTTCTATCACTTCCTGAAGAATGACGACGGCACGCGTCACAAGACGACCGAATTGTCGACCGTGGACACCAGCCTGTTCCTCGGCGGCGCGCTGTTCGCGCAAAGCTATTACGACCGGAACGATCCGGTCGAGGCCGAGATCCGCGATCTTGCCGAGAAGATCTACACGCGCGTCGACTGGACCTTCGTCCAGCGGACCAACACGGGCACCGAGGCGCGGAACCTCGCGGGTTCGCACGGCATCACCATGGGGTGGAAGCCGGAGAAGGGTTTCGAGACGCACGACTGGGTCGGCTATAATGAGGGCATGCTCGTCTATGTGCTGGCTCTCGGATCGCCGACGCATCCGGTCGGCAAGGACGCGTGGGACAAGGGCTGGGCCACCGATCTCGAAAAGGACTGGGGCACCTATTACGGGCAGCAGCATCTGCAGTTCGAGCCATTGTTCGGGCACCAGTACAGCCATGTCTGGGTCGATTTCCGCGGTATCCGCGACGACTTCATGCGCGGCAAGGGCATCGATTATTTCGAGAACAGCCGCCGCGCGACGCTGGCGCAGCGTGCCTATGGCGCCGACAATCCGAACAAATGGACGGGCTATAGCGCCGATATCTGGGGCTGGACCGCGTCGGACGGGCCGGGATATTCGAAGGATAAATATAGCGTCGGCGGAACCCCGCGCTTCTTCAACGGCTATATGGCGCGCGGCGTCAGCGCGATCCGCGTCGTCGACGACGGGACGGTCGTCCCGACCGCGGCGGGCGGCTCGGTCGCCTTCGCGCCCGAGGTGGCAATCCCCGCACTGATGGCGATGCGCACGCAATATGGCACGCGCCTCTATACGCGCTACGGCTTCAAGGATGCGTTCAACCCCAGCTTTACCTTTGCCGATCCGAATATGCGTAGCGGCACGGTCGATCCGGTCCATGGCTGGGTGGCGAACGACTATCTCGGCATCGACCAGGGGCCGATCCTCGCGATGATGGAAAACCATCGCAGCGGCTTTGTGTGGAAGGTGATGCGCAAAAATCCGCATATCGTCCGTGGGCTCCAGCGCATCGGTTTCACCGGCGGCTGGCTGGATCAGACCCCGGCGAAATAACCCACCCCGTCATCCCGGCCTTCGCCGGGATGACGAATGAGGTGTGGTCAGCAACCCTTGCCGATGCACAGGTCCGCGACTACCGGATAGTGATCCGACGGCAGCTTGCCGCCATTCTGGTCGGTCAGCGTCGCGTGGCGCAGCACCGTCACATCGTCGCTGACGAAGATATGGTCGATCGGGCTGGGTTGCATCTGCGCGATCTTGAAGCCGGTGAAGGTGCCGAGCGGGCCGTAATGCGGCGTGCGGCTGATAAGGCGGCTGTCGCGGAGCGCGCCCTTGCCCGGCTCGACGATCGCGGCATAGGGATTGCTCGTCGCGGGGCTGTTGAAGTCGCCCATCAGCACCGCGGTTTCGTTCGCCTTGCGCTGCCCGTCGATCCAGCGGCGAATCTGGCGCGCGCTTTCCTGCCGCGCGACCTCGCCGATATGGTCGAAATGGGTGTTCACGACGAGTAAATTGCGCTTTGCGCTCCGGTCGTGCAGCCGCGCCCAGGTGGCGATCCGCGGCAGCGCGGCGTCCCATCCCTTGCTCGGGGTCTCGGGCGTCGGCGACAGCCAGAACGTCCCCGATCCGACGAGGGTGAAGCGGTCGCGGCGGAAACCCAGCGGCGAATATTCGCCCTTTTCCTTGCCGTCGTCGCGCGCGACGCCGACGAATTGATAGCCGGGCAGATCGGCCTCGACCGCCTGTTTCTGATGCTGCAGCACCTCCTGCATCCCGACGAAATCGGGCGCCTGATAGGCAACGAGCGCGATCAGCGCGCTTCGCCGGTGCGGCCAGGCATTGTCGCCGTCCGATGCGAGATCGAGACGGATGTTGTAGGTCATCGCCTCATAATGATCGGCGCGTTCTTTCGCGGCGGTGGGGAGCGCGAGCAGCGCCGCGGCGGCGAGGATCAGTGCTTTTTTCATCCGAGGTTCCCTCCATTTGCGGCGATGACGCTGCTGTAAAAACGCGCGCTGCGCTTCGGCGTGCGGACCTGCGTTTCATAGTCAACATGGACGATGCCGAAGCGCTTCGAAAAGCCCAGCGACCATTCGAGATTGTCGAGCAGCGACCACGCCATATAGCCGCGCACGTCGACGCCCTGCCTGATCGCATCACCGATCGCCGAGATGTGTGTGCGCAGATAATCGCAGCGCAGCGGATCGTCGATCCCGTCGGGACCGGCCTGCGGCGGGTCGTAGAAGGCGGCGCCATTCTCGGTGATATAGACGGGAATATCGCCATAGGTGTCGCGGAACCAGAGGAGCATGTCGGTCAGCGCGGGCGGATAGACTTCCCAGTCGGTCGTCGTGTGCGTCGCGATCTGCTTCACCGGCGAGGCGCCGACGGGCCACTGGTTCGGGTCGGCCTTCACGACATTGCGCGTGTAATAATTGATCCCGATGAAATCGACCGGCTGGCAGATCGCCTTCAGGTCTTCGGCGGACCATTCGGGCCATGCCTCACCGAACACCTCGGCGAGTTCGGCGGGGTAGGCTCCTTTCAGCGCCGGATCGAGATACTGGCGGTTCATGTAAGCGTGCGCGCGCGCCGTTGCGGCGATGTCCTCGGGGCTGTCGCTCGCCGGATATTTGGGTTCGATATTGACGACGAGGCCGATCTCGTGTGCGCCTTCGCTGCGATAGGCTTCCACCGCCGCGCCGTGCGCGCGCATCAGATTGTGGCTCGCGATCGGGGTCTCGAACAGATTGCGATGCCCGGGCGCGAGCGCGCCGTGGAGATAGCCGCCGTCGGTGATCACCCACGGTTCGTTGAGCGTCACCCACTTCTTCACGCGCCCGTCGAGGCGGCGGTACATCACCGAACCATAGTCGGCGAACCAGCCGGCGATGTCGCGGTTGAGCCAGCCGCCCTTGTTGTCGAGCGCCGCGGGCAGGTCCCAATGGTGCAGCGTCAGCAGCGGTTCGATGTCGTTCTTGAGCAATTCGTCGACGAGGCGCTCGTAGAAATCGAGCCCCGGCTCGTTTACGCGCCCGATGCCCTCGGGCAATACGCGCCCCCAGTTGACGCTGAAGCGATAGGCTTTCAGCCCCAATTCCTTCATCAGCGCGACGTCGGCGGGCATGCGGTTATAATGGTCGCACGCGACATCGCCGGTGTCGCCCTTCACCGCCATCAGCCGCGGGTCGTGGCTGAATCGCTGCCAGATGCTCGCGCCCGCGCCATCGGCGAGCGGCGATCCTTCGATCTGATAGGCGGCGGTCGCCGCGCCCCACAGGAAATCGTCGGGGAAGACACTCTTGCTCATTTCTTGTCCTTGTTGGTGATCGTTGGGGAGGTGTTTTTTTGCTCGAGCAACCAGGCGTAGAGCGCCGGGTCGTCATAGGCGGGATCCCAGGCGTTGTGGCCGAGGTCGGGATAGATGGTCAGGCGGACCTTGCGGCCGCCGCACGCGCGGATCGCGCGCGCCATGGCGAAACTGCCTTCGGGGATCACGACATCGTCGCGGTCGCCGTGAAACGCCCAGACGGGGAGGTCCATCAGGCGGCACGCTTCGCCGGTATTGCCGCGCCCGGCGACCGCCGCGACCGCCGCGAACCGCTTGGGCTCGGCGATCGCCCAGCGCCAGCTGGCATGGCCGCCGCGGCTGAGACCGGTGAGGTACACGCGGGTGGGGTCGATGCGGTATGTCTTGGCGATATGGTCAACGAGCTTGTCGAGCTTGTCGATGTCCCAATCCTGATCGGTGCCGAGCAGAGGCGACACGGTGAGGAAAGGGAAGGCCGGGTCGCGCTCGGCGATCTTCGGCGGGCCGTGGACCTTGACCTTCGCGACATCGTCGCCGCGCTCGCCCGAGCCATGGAGGAAGATCAGCAGCGGATATTGCTTCGCGGTGTCGGTCAGATAGCCCTTCGGCACGAACAGCTGATAGGGATAATTGCCGGGCGCGATCGCCGGCTGCGGCGTCTGTCCTTCGATTGCCGGCGCGGCTTTCGTTTTCGCGGCGGCGGGCGAGGCGGCGAGCGCGAGGCCCAGCAATGCCGCGGTCCAATATGTCATGCATCTGTCCTTGGTTGAAAGGGTCATCCCTTGACGCTCCCGGTCAGGAGGCCGCTCAGGTAAAAACGCTGGAGCGCGAGGAAGAGGATGAGCACGGGCAGGGTGGTGACGACCGCGCCCGCCATCATCAGCTCATTGTCCTGCACATGCTGGCGGCTCATCGCGGCGAGCGCGACGGGCAGCGTGTAGAGATCCTGATCGGCGAGGATGATCAGCGGCCACATGAAGTCGTTCCAGCTGCCGAGAAACACGAACAGCGCGAGCGTGACGACGATCGGCGTCAGGATCGGCAGCACGATGCGGCGGAGGATTTGCACTTCGCTCGCGCCGTCGATGCGCGCCGCCTCGAGCATCTCGTCGGGGATCGACAGGCAATATTGGCGGACGAGGAAGATGCCGAAAATCCCCGCGAGCCACGGCACCAGCGCGCCGGCATAGCTGTTGACCAGCCCCATCGCCTTGAGTTCGAGGAAGAGTGGCAACATCCCGATCTGCCCCGGCACGACGAGCGCCGCGACGAGCAGGCGGAAGGTCGCATCGCGGCCCTTGAAGCGCAGCTTGGCGAATGCGTAACCCGCAGGGATCGTGAAGAGCAGCGCGAGTGCGGTCGCGAGCGTCGAGATCAGCAGACTGTTCAGCAGGAAGCGGCCGATGCCGAAGGTGCCGAACAACATCCGGTAATTGTCGAGGCCGGGGTCGCTGGGCAGCAAGGGCGGCGGGAACTGCGACGCCTCGCCGCGCGCCATGAAGCTGACCGAGAGCATCCACAGCAAGGGCGCGATCGTCAGCAGCGCGGCGATTGCGGCGAGCAGGGTGACGGACCAGCGGCGCAGGCTCATATTGCGCCGCTCCGCTTGGCCAGCCGCAACTGCACGAGCGTCACCGCAAGGATGCAGAGGAACAGCAGGAAGGCGACCGCCGCGCCCGACCCGAGGTTCCACCATTTGAACCCTTCCTCATACATGAAATAGAGGATGGTGACGGTCGACTGGGCGGGGCCGCCCTGCGTCATCACATAGGGCTCGGCGAACAGCTGGAACATCCCCGCGACGGTCAGCACCGACACCAGCAGGAGAGTGGGGGCAATTGCAGGCAGGGTGACATGGCGGAGGCGCGTGAACCATCCCGCGCCATCGATCCGCGCCGCCTCGTCGAGCTCGCGCGGCACCGTCTGCAGCGCGGCGAGGAAGATGATCATATTATAGCCGAAGGTCTTCCACCCGACGAAGATCAGGATCGCGGGCAGGGACGCATGCGGATCGCCCAGCCAGTCGATCGGCCCAATGCCGAACAGCGACAGCAGGTAATTGACGAGGCCGTATCGCGTGTGAAGCAGATAGCGCCAAACGACCGCGGTCGCGACGAGCGTCGTGACATAGGGCGCGAACAGCGCGACGCGCCACACCGGCCGCCATTTGAGCCAGCGCGAATTGACCAGCATCGCAGCGAACAGCGAGAGCGCGACAATGAAGGGCACGCCGAATCCCACGAACAGCAGCGTATTCGTCACCGCTTTCCAGAACAGCGGGTTGCCGAGCAGCCTTTCGTAATTGTCGAAGCCGACGAAGCGCAGATTGCCGATATGGGCGAGCGCATAGATGTCGAAATCGGTGAAGCTCAGGAGCAGCGACGCGATCGCCGGCAGGACAAAGAACAGGATGATGGCCGCAAGCGCCGGCGACGACATCGCCCAGCCTGCACGCGCTTCGCTCGCTCGCCCGGCGGCGCTCACCGCGCACGGCCTTTCTCCAGCATCCAGCGCCGCTTTTCGAGCAGGCGGTCGGCGCGGACGTCGATCTCCTTTGCGGCTTCGTCGACGCTATACTGGCCGCGCACCATACGTTCAGCGACGACCTGCATCTCGGTGACGATGCGCTCCCATTCGGGCACCTTGGGTAGCGGGGTCGCACGGTCGAGCTGCGTTGCGAAGGGGACGACGATCGGGTCGTCCGCAAGCCCCGCTTGCGCCCACACCGACCGCCGCGCGGGGAGGTCGCCGGTGAGTTGCTGGAATTTGAGCTGCGCGGCGGGCGCCATCAGCCGCGACACCAGATCCCACGCCGCATCGCCTTGATCGTTACCCGCGAATACGACGAGGCTCGATCCGCCCGGTGCCGCCGATCCGATGCCGGTGGGGCCGGGGTTCGGCGCGGTCGCCCAATTGCCCTGCATCGCGGGGGCGAGGCGGGACTTCATATCGCCGATCGTCCACGGGCCCGACAGGAACAGGCTGAAATAGCCCTTGGCAAACTCGTTCCACACATTCGAAATCTGGGCCGATGAGGCCAGCGGTGCCAGCCCCTCGTCGAACAAGGATTTGTAGAATGCCAGCGCGGCCTTGAACGCGGGGTCCGAAAAAGCGCCACGTGCGCCGTCGTCGCGCAGCATCCGTGCCCCCGCCGACAGCGCGAGCGTCGTGAGCTGCTCATATTCGTTGAGCGGATAGAGCAGCGCGTAATTGCCCGTGCCGGCCTGGCGCTTCACCTTGTGCAACGCCGTCTTCCACCCGGCCCAGTCCGCCGGCGGCGCATCATATCCGGCGCGTGCGAACAGATCCTTGCGGTAATATTGCAGCCGCGTGTCGACATACCAGGGGACCGCCCACGCCAGCCCCGCGATGCGGTTGGTTTCGACCACCGCGCCGAACTGGTCGTCGAGCAGCCCCAGCGCGCGATCGGGAACCGGCGCGATCGCGCCGATCGCGGCCAGTTCGGCGATCCAGCTGTTGCCGACCTGGCCCACTGTGGGCAGCGACCCGCCCGCAAAGCCGGTGAGCAATTTTTCGTGCGCGGCGGTCCAGGGTAGCGGCTGGATGGTGATCGGCGGCGCGCCCGCGGGCCAATTGATCGTTTTCAGCAGTTCGGGCAGGCTCGCGGCCTCATTGCCCATCGCCCAGACGGTCAGCGCGGCATCGCCGCGCGCGCCGCAGCCGGTCAGCAGCGAAGCAAGGGGCAGCGCCGCGAGCGCGCCGGTCAGATGGCGCCGCGTCAGCTGCATAGGCATGGCTGCGCCGGTTGCGTCATGTCGGCAAGGCTCCCGCCGCGGCGACGCTCGCCGGCGTTGCCGCCCCGCCCGTCGTGCCGCGCGCAACGAGCGTCGGGGTCAGGATCATCGCGCTCGCGCTTCCCAGTGTTTCGCCGCGAAGGATGCGCAGCAACATCATCATTGCGGTCGATCCCAGCCGATCGATCTTGACCTGCATCGTCGTCAGCGAGGGATTAAGGTGGCGCGCGAGCGGGATGTCGTCGAACCCCGCCACCAACACGTTGCCGGGAACCGACATGCCCGCATTGGCAAGCTCCGCCATCAGCCCGACCGCCATCTGGTCGTTCGCGGCAAAGACGGCATCGGCGGGCAATTGGCCCTGCACTAGCAACCGGCCAGCCTGCGCGCCGCTCTCCTCCGAAAAATCGCCGGGCAGGATCGCGGGATTCGAAATCTTGGCGATCTTCGCCATCGCGTCGACAAAGCCGCGCTGGCGGTCGCGCGCGTCGCGGTTGTGCTTTGGCCCCGCGATATGGACGATCTGCCGCATGCCGCGCGCCAGCAGCGCCTCGGTCATCGCATAGGCGCCGCGATAATTGTCGACCGCCACAAAGGGCAGGTCGAGCGAGCCCGCGTCATAATTGAGCAATACCGTGGGGAGAGCGGGGTCGAGATAGTCGGACAGCAGTTCGGGCTTCAGGTCGGGCGGCATCACGAGCAGCCCGTCGACGCGGCCGCGCATCGCCGCGATCGCGGCGGCGGTCTCGTGCGTGCTGCCGTGCATGTTGCCGAGAAGCAGGTGCATGCCCGATTCATGCGCCACCAGGTCGATGCCGCGGATGATTTCGGAGAAGAATTCGCCGAACAGGTCGGGCAGGATGACGCCAACGGTATCGGTCTTGCGCCGCGTCAGGCTGCGCGCGCCGCTGTGCGGGACGAAGTTCAGCTTCTTGACCGCCGCCATCACCGCGGCCTTTGTTGGTGCCGTCACATTGCCGAGCCCGTTGATTGCCCGCGATGCCGTCGCCACCGAAACCCCCGCTTCGCGGGCGACGTCCCTCAATGTAGCCATGTTGTTGGCCCCCTTTCCCTCATATGGCGCCGGGTCGCCTTTGCGACTCCGCTCTTCTTCTTTCGCCGGGCGCGGAAACGTTCACAACGTAACCGGTTACACAGGCGAAATGCAAGGTCATTCCCTCGCCTTTCCTAACGCTTGGCCTTCGGCGTCGAACAGATGCAAATGCCCGGGTGAAAAGGACGCGGCCACGGTGTCGCCTTCGCCGAGGCTGCCGTCGTCGCGCAGCTGGCAAGCGATCGGCTCGCCGCCTTCGCGTCCGCCGAGATGCAGTGTCGCGAGCCCGCCGAGCCGCTCGATGAAACGGATCGTGAAAGGCAGCGCGTCCGGCGCGTCGCCGATCGCGATGTCTTCGGGCCGGATACCGATCGAGAGCGGCGTTCCGGCCGTCAGCGCCGCCGCGAGCGGGGGTAGGGCAATGCTGCGCCCGTCTCCCAGCGTTGCGCGACCATCCTCGGCCACCGTAGCTGGCAGGATGTTCATGCGCGGCGTGCCGAGGAATTGCGCGACGAAGATGTTCGCGGGCCGTTCATAGAGTTCGCGGGGCGTGCCGACCTGCTCGATCCGTCCGTCGCGCAGCACGATGATCCGGTCGGCGAGCGTCATCGCCTCGACCTGATCGTGCGTGACGTAGAGCGTCGTCGTACCGAGCTGTCGGTGCAGGCTCGCGAATTCGTAGCGCATCCGCACGCGCAAATCGGCGTCGAGGTTCGACAAGGGCTCGTCGAAGAGGAAAATCTGCGGCTGGCGCACGATCGCGCGGCCGATCGCGACGCGCTGTCGCTGCCCGCCTGATAGTGCTGCGGGCTTGCGATCGAGCAGCGCCTCGATGTTCAATATTTCCGCCGCGCGGCGCACCGCAGCGTCGATCTCGGTCTTCGACGCCTTCGCGATCTTCAGCCCGAACGCCATATTCTCGCGGACCGTCAGGTGCGGGTAAAGCGCATAGGATTGGAATACCATCGCGATGCCGCGCTCCGACGGCGGCAAGGTCGTCACGTCGCGGTCGCCGATGACGATGCTGCCGCCGGTCAGCTCTTCGAGCCCCGCCACGGCCCGCAACAGCGTCGATTTGCCGCATCCCGACGGGCCGACGATCACCGTGAACTCGCCGTCGGCGACGTCGATCGACACGCCTTTCAGCACCTCGGTGGCGCCGAAGTTCTTGCGCGCGTCACGGATCGACAGTCCGGCCATGGCCTCCTCGTCCCTAAGACCTCAGTGAACGGTCACGCCCGCGCTCGCCTGCCGGGCCGGGGCCCGTCCGGCGGCGATGGCGAAGACGCACAGTGCGACATAGCAGGCGGCGGGCAGGATCAGCGCGGCGGAATAGCCGACCGCGCCCGACAGCAGGCCGATGAAATAAGGAATCACCGCCCCGCCGACGATCGCGGTGCAGAGCAGCCCCGACGTCGCCTCGGCGCGCGCCGTCGAGCGTTCGAGCGTCAGGGTGAAGATCACCGGGAACATGATCGAATTGAAAAGGCCGATCGACAGCACCACGAAGCCCGCCGTCACGCCGCCGACAAGGACGATATAGAGGCAGAGCAGCGCGGCGATGGCGGTGAACGCCACGAGCATCTTCGATGCCGAGAAGCGTGCGAGCAGCACCGATCCGATCGCGCGGCCGACCATCGCGCCGCCCCAGTACAGCGCGACGGCTTTTCCGGCCTCCTGCAGCGAAACGCCGGGGACGCCGTCATTGCCCATGATCCAGCCGAAGGTGCCGAAGGCGGCGTCCGACTGCCCCCAGATCGCGTCGCTGTTGAGGAACAGCGCCATCTGCGTGCCGATCGCAACCTCGGCGCCGACATAGAGGAAGATCGCGAGGCCCCCGAGCAGCGCCCAGCGTGACGAAAAGGCTTCGCGGATCAATTCGCCCATTCCGGCGCGCTCGCCGATCGGTGCGGGCGGCACTGCTTCGTTGACGATGCGGCGGCTGACCCAGAAGAACAGCAGGAGCGCGACGATCAGCCCGCAAATCCAGAAATAGGCCGAATCGATCCCGGCGAGCGCCTGCGCGCGCACCGCTTCGGTGACTACCGTGCCCTCCTTGACCTCGACGCCCTCAAGGAACAGGTGCGCGCCGATCAGCGGGCCGAGGAAGGTGCCGAAGCTGTTGAACGTCTGGCTGAAGGTCAGGCGGAAATGGCTGCGTTTCGGATCGCCCAGCGCCGCCGCGAGCGGGTTCGCCGCGACCTGCAGGATCGTGATGCCGCTCGCGAGAATGAAGAGCCCGGCAAGGACAAGCGGGTAAATGGCGAGGTTTGCCGCCGCGAGCATGACAAAGCAGCCGACGACCATCGTCGAGAGCGCGGTCAGGATCGACGGCACCGAATGGAAGCGTGCGATCAGCGCGGCGGCAGGAAAGGACATCAGGCCATAGGCGATGAAGAAGGCCGACGCCGAAAGCTGCGCCTCGGCGTCGCTCAATGTGAAGATGCCCTTCACCGCGGCGACGAGCGGATCGATCAGCGACGTGATGAAGCCCCAGGCGAAGAAAAGCACGGTCACCGCGGCAAAGGCCGCCATGGCATTCGAGCGACCGCCGCTATGGGTGGTCGCCTGGCTGGGCAGGTTCATCCGGAATATCCTCTTCGCCGAAACTATGTTATGCGCAGCGGTCTAACGAGCGGTTCGAGGCAATGCAACCGGTTACATTTCGGTGACTGCTGGCTCCCGTTCCCGTGTCTCCGCCAATGATCCCGCGCCACGCGAAATAATCGTTCGTCACCCACTGGCGCGCCCGCGCGCGACTGGTTACATGGGCCGCCACCAAACGAATCGCGCGTGCCGCCCCGAAAACCGGGACAGGCGCCGCCCGCACCAGAAAGTGGCACCCATGGAAATCATCACCGGCCTGACCTTCGACGATGTGCTGCTGGTGCCCGGCGCGTCGGATATCCTGCCGTCGGACGCGAACCTGTCGACCCAGCTCACGAGCGAAATCAGCCTCAACATCCCGATCCTGTCGTCGGCGATGGACACGGTGACCGAGGCCGACATGGCGATCCTGATGGCGCAGATCGGCGGCATCGGCGTCCTCCACCGCAATCTGACGATCGAGGAACAGGCGGCGGCGGTGCGTCAGGTCAAGCGCTTCGAAAGCGGGATGATCGTCAATCCGATCACCATCACCCCCGATGCGCCGCTGTCCTATGCGATCGCGCTGATGGACCAGCATCGCATCTCGGGCATCCCCGTCGTCGAGACCGGCGGCAAGCTTGTCGGCATCCTCACCAACCGCGACGTCCGCTTCGCTGACAATCCGGGCCAGCCGGTGCGTGAACTGATGACCGCCGAAAATCTTGCGACCGTGCGCCCCGGTGTCGGGCAGGACGAGGCGCGCAAGCTGCTGCACCAGCGCCGCATCGAAAAGCTGCTCGTCGTCGACGATGATTATCGCTGCATTGGCCTGATCACCGTCAAGGATATGGAAAAGGCGGTCAATTTCCCCGAGGCGACCAAGGATGCCAGCGGCCGCCTGCGCGTTGCGGCAGCGACCAACACCGGCCCGACGGGGATCGAACGCGCCGAAGCCTTGCTCGACGCCGAATGCGATCTGATCGTGGTCGATACCGCGCACGGCCACAGCAAGATGGTCGGCCAGACGGTCGAGGCGATCAAGAAGCTGTCGAACCGCGTCCAGATCCTGGCGGGTAATGTCGCCACCGGCGATGCGACGCGCGCGCTGATCGATGCGGGCGCCGACGGGGTGAAGGTCGGCATCGGCCCGGGATCGATCTGCACCACGCGTATCGTCGCGGGTGTCGGCGTGCCGCAGCTCACCGCGATCCTCGACAGCGTCGAAGCGGCGTCGAAGTTGGGCGTCCCGGTAATCGCCGACGGCGGCCTGCGCGCGTCGGGCGACATCGCCAAGGCTCTGGCCGCGGGCGCGTCGAGCGTGATGGTCGGATCGATGCTCGCGGGCACCGCCGAGGCGCCGGGCGAGACCTTCCTCTATCAGGGCCGCACTTACAAAAGCTACCGCGGCATGGGCAGCGTCGGCGCGATGGCGCGCGGCTCGGCCGACCGTTATTTCCAGCAGGACATCAAGGATCAGATGAAGCTGGTCCCCGAAGGCATCGAGGGCCAGGTGCCGTTCAAGGGCCCCGCGAAGGACGTGATCCACCAGATGGTCGGCGGCGTGAAGGCCGCGATGGGCTATACCGGCAGCCGCACCCTCAAGGACTTCCGCGAACGCGCCAAATTCGTGCGCATCACCAACGCCGGCCTGCGCGAAAGCCATGTCCACGACGTCGCGATCACGCGCGAAGCACCGAACTATCCGGCGGGGTAATCTGCCCCGTCGTCATTGCGAGCCATCGAAACAATCCAGAGCGGATATGTACCGCACCGGATGGCTTCGTCGCTTCGCTCCTCGCAATGACGGGGAAGAAAGGTTGAACTTATGACCCCCGCTGCGCGCGTCCAGACCGCTATCGAAATCCTCGATGCCATCGCCACCTCCGCGCGTGACGGCGGGGCGCCTGCCGACGCGATCTTTGCCGAGGCGATGCGCGCGCGCCGTTATGCCGGATCGAAGGATCGCCGCGCGATCCGCAACCATGTCTATGATGCGATCCGCAGCGTGCGGTCGGTGCCGGTCTCGGGCCGCGCCGCGATGCTCGCGCTTGCCGATGCCGATCCCGAACTCGCCGCGCTGTTCGATGGCGCATCCTATGGCCCGGCGGCCATTTCGGCCGACGAACCGCGTGCCGAAACCGGGATCGCCACCACCGCGCTCATGAAACTCTTCGACCCGCTGGTCGGCAAGGCGGAGCGCGAGGCAATGCTGGCGCGCGCGCCGCTCGACTTGCGCGCCAATCGACTGCGCTCGAGCCGTGACGAACTCGCGTTGATCTTTCCAGACGGCGAAGCGATTGCCGGCCTTGCCGATGGCTGGCGTCTGCCCGGTGAAACGGCGGCGGTCCAGCACGCCTCCTACGCCGAGGGTCAGTTCGAAGTACAGGACGCCGCGAGCCAATATGCCGCCGCGGCGCTTGGCGCCGAAGCCGGGCAGGTGATCATCGATCTCTGCGCCGGCGCCGGCGGCAAGACGCTCGCGATCGCTTCGGTGACCAATGACGAAGCCGCGATCCTCGCCTGCGACACCAATCGCGCGCGGCTTCAGCAATTGCCGCCACGCGCGCACCGCGCCGGGGCAACCGCGATCGAAACGCTGCTGCTCAATCCGGGGCAGGAACGCGCGATGCTCGCCGACCGGATGGGCAAGGCCGATCGCGTCATCGTCGACGCGCCCTGTTCGGGCAGCGGCACCTGGCGGCGGAGCCCCGAACTGCGCTGGCGCTCGACCCCCGTGCGGCTCGACCGTCATGTCGCCGAACAGGCGAAACTGATGGACATCGGTGCCGACCTTGTGGCGCCGGGCGGCAAACTTCTCTATGCTGTCTGCTCGATCATCACGCGCGAGGGGCGGGCACAGGTGGACGATTTTCTGAACCGGCATCCGGGCTGGACGGCCGACGACGGCTATCTTCCCGATGGCGTCGGGCGCGCCGCGGGGGCGGGGTATCTGATGACTCCGGGACACGACGGCTGCGACGGATTTTTTCTCGCACGACTGACGGCACCATGTTAGCATCGCCTGCAATGAAGCGATGGGAGAATGCGATGCGTGTCGGCTTTCTGGCTCTTTCGGCGGGATTGATCCTCGCCAGCCTGCCCACGGCATCCGACGCGCAGCGCGCCGATAACGACATCTTCCCCCGCTCGATCGCGCTCCAGCAAGAAGGTCACAAGGCGCAGGACGCCGGCGATCTCGACACCGCGATCGGTTTTTATGAATCGGCGCTCGCCGCCGACCCGCGCAACCGGTCGGCGATCATCGCGCTGGCGCAGGTCGCCCGCGCGCAGGGGCTGCCGGGCAAGGCGATCGGGCTCTATCGCGAGGCGCTTGTCCTCGAACCCAACGACATTGTCGCGCTGACGGGGCAGGGCGAAGCGCTCGCCGACAAGGGCGCGCTCGAGCTCGCGCGCGAAAAGCTGGCCGAAGCACAGCGCGTGTGCAGCGACAAATGCCCGCAGGTTGCGGCGCTCGAAAAGACGATCGCGTCGAGCGCGTCGAAGCGCGTTGTCGCCGCCGAAGTGCTGGTGCCGAAGCCGGTGGTCGCAACTGTCGGGACGACCAGCAGCAAGAATTGACCGCCGGCATTGGAAATAACCGTCGCCCCCGCGAAGGCGGGGGCCGCAATCGGCCTTGCACAAGTTTCCAGCGGCCCCTGCCTTCGCAGGGGCGACGTTTTAGCCCAGCGCCCTTGCCAGTGCGACCCATTCGGCAACGCTGACCGTCTCCGCGCGCCGCGTGGGTTCGATGCCCAGCGCCTCGGCCGCGGCGACCGCACCCTCGACGCCCTTCAGGCTCTGCCGCAGCATCTTGCGCCGCTGGCCAAATCCCTTTTCGGTGAGCTTCGATAGCAATTTCGGGGCGACGCCGTCGGGCTGACCGGCGGGCGTCACATGGACGATCGCCGACATCACCTTCGGCGGCGGGGTGAAGGCCGACCGGTGGACTTTCATCGCGATCTTCGCGGTCGAGCGCCACTGCGCGAGCACCGCCAGCCGCCCGTAGGCGTCCGCCCCAACCGGCGCGACGATGCGCTCGGCGACCTCGAGCTGGAACATCAGCGTCAGCGACAGCCAGCGCGGCGGCCAGGCCGCGGGCTCCAGCCAGCGCGTGAACAGCGCCGTGCCGACATTATACGGCAGGTTGGCGACGATATGATAGGGCGCGCCGCCGGTCAGCGCGTCGACATCGACCGCCATCGCATCGTCGGCGATTACCGTCAGCTGCCCCGGAAAGGCTTCGCCGAGTTCGGCGAGCAACGGCAAGCAGCGGTCGTCGCGCTCGACCGCGATCACCTTGGCTCCGGCGCGCAGCAGCGCGCGCGTCAGGCCGCCGGGACCGGGACCAACCTCGAACACCGTGGCGCCGTCGAGATTACCGGGGATCGCCGCGATGCGATCGAGCAATTGTTCGTCGAACAGGAAATTCTGCCCCAGCGCCTTGCTCGCCGACAGGCCGTGCACACGGACCGTCTCGCGCAGCGGCGGCAATTCGGGCGCTGGCCGGGCCGTCACTTCGCCGGCGCGTAGCTGCGCTCGCGCGCCGCGGCGAGCTGGGCGGCCATCGCGATCGCCGCGATCGTCGGCCCCGGGTCGGCGGTGCCGGTGCCCGCGATATTGAACGCCGTGCCATGGTCGGGCGAGGTGCGGATGATCGGCAGGCCGAGCGTCAGATTGACGCCGTCGTGGAAATGCAGCGCCTTGAACGGGGTCAGCGCCTGGTCGTGATAAGGGCAGAGCAGCGCATCATAGTTCGCGCGAATGGCGGGTGCGAACAGCCCGTCGGCGGCGAGCGGGCCGTCGACGATGATCCCTTCCTCGGCCAGCTGCGCGACCGCGGGCACCATGATGCGCTCTTCTTCGCTGCCCAATTGCCCGCTTTCGCCCGCGTGCGGGTTGAGGCCGGCGAGCGCGATACGCGGCGCGTCGATTCCGAAATCGCGGCGTAGCCCGCGCGCGACGATCCGCGCCTTGGCGACGATCAGTTCGACGGTCAGCCGCTCGGGCACTTCGGAGAGCGGAATATGCACGGTGAGCGGGACGACGCGCAGGCTTGGCCCCGCCAGCATCATCACGGCATTGGTCGCGGTGACGCCGCAGCGTTCGGCGATGAATTCGGTCTGTCCGGGGTGCGTATAGCCGATGCCGTGGAGCGCATATTTGGAGACCGAACCCGTGACGAGCGCCGAACTCGCCTGGTTGCGGGTCAGCCCGATCCCGGTCTCGAGCGCATGGAGCGCACAGGTCGCCCCCGCCGGGGTCGGTACGCCGGGGGTCAGCGGGCCGCTGTCCTCCAGATGCCAGACGGGCAGGGCATCGCCAAACGCCCGCACCACCTCGTCCATGTCGCCGACGCGCGCAACAGGGCCGTCCCAGACGGCGGTGATCGCCGCCGCGTCGCCGATGGCGACAAAGGGGGGCAGGTTGTTTTCGCGGCGCGCGGCCCATGCGCGGGCCGCGACTTCGGGGCCGACGCCGGCCGGGTCACCCATGGTAACCGCGATCGGCCGTCGATTGCTGAAATCAGGCATAGGGTCAGCTATATTCGATCACGGCATCCCGGCGCAGGTCGCGCAGATAGCGCTGGGCCCGCTTGTTGACCTTGTCTTCCAGCAATTTCTGTTCGATCTGCTCGAGGTTCGGGGCGGTTGCGGTTTGCGGCATGTCGCGGCCGCAGAGCACGAGGACACTGACGCCTTCGTTCGCGGCGCCAAAGGGCTGCGTCGTCTGGCCGATCTGCAGACTGGCGAGCGTCGCTTGCAGCGGCGCCGGCAGCGCGCGCATCTCGATATTGTCGCGCGACACGACGGTGGCGCCCAAGCCCTGCGCCACCGCGTCGGCCGCGCCGCAACCGGCGATGCCGCGCGTCTTTTCGGCAAACTGGCTCGCCAGTTCCGAAGCCTTCGCGGGGGTGGTGCCCGCCGGGAAATCGAGCGAAATCTGCTTGAGGCTGAGGATCGCGTCGCGCGGATCGGCGGTCAGCACCTGCCGCCGGTCGATCATCAGCATGATCGAAATCCCGCCCGGCACCTCGATCGGGCCGACGAGCTGGCCCGGCGCCATCTGCGTTGCCGCTTCGCCCATCGATCCGGGCAGCTGTCCGGCCTTTACCCAGCCCAGATCGCCGCCGACGACGGCGGTCGAGGCTTCCGAAAACTGGCGCGCATAGGCGGCAAAGCTGCCGCCGGCCTGCAACGCCTGGATGATCTTCTTGGCATTTTCGGTCACTGCCGCAGCGGTTTCAGGGGTCGACGACAGATAGATTTCGCCCAGGTGGAACTCGTCCTGGCCCTTGGTTCCGGTCATCTGGTCGGCGACGATCTTGACCTCTTCGGTCGACACGTTGGTCGTCGACTGGATGTTACGCGACAACAGGCGGTCCCAGGCGAACTCGCCGCGGATCTGCTGCTTCACCGCCGCCGCCGACGAGCCTTTCGACGTAAGATAGCTCGAAAACTGCTCGGGCGTCTGCTTGAAACGCGTGGCGAGGCGGGCGAATTGCTGGTTCACGACATTCTCGTCGATCGTGATCTCGGCCGCTTTGGCTTCCTGAATCTGCAGTTTTTCGTCGATCAGGTTGCTGAACACCTGGCTGCGCAGCCGTTGGACTTCCTCGGGCGGCAGTTCGACATTGTTGTTGGCGATGCGGATCAGCGCCATGCGCTGCTCGATATCGGTCGCGGTAATGATCTCGCCATTCACCGTGGCGGAAGGGCGATAGACGTTCGGCTTGGCGTCACCGAAAAGCTGCACATTGCCCGGGATGTTGAGGCTGGTCGTCGGAACGTCACTGTCTGCAACGGTCTGGGCCACCACGGGCGTTACGCCAACTGCAGCCAGCGCGATCAGGCCGGTCATGGTCGAAAATTTGGTCATCTTTACCCTATTCGAGAAAGTCCGGACGCTCCGTATCAGCGGAAACGCCCGATGGTCCAGCGCAATCCGCCAAATAGACCGTTTGATGCCGGGACATAGGCCGCAGACGCTGAACCTAGGCTGAGCGAATGCCGTCAGAACCCCAGATTGCGGAAGGCGATGCGGAACGAGAAGCTGTTGCCGCGCCGCGCGTCGCCGGTGTCGGCATAGTCGCGGCGCCAGGTCAGCGCGATCGACAGGCAGTCATCGTCATAGGCGACGCCCAAACGGTGGCGAATCGGCTCGAAACCGTCGGCGCTGCTGAGCGGATCGTCGGTTCGCTGCGTCAGATCGACGATTGCCGACCCGAACACCGACCAGTGTTTCGCGAACGCGACGCGGCCGCCGGCGCGTACCTCCTCGCGGTCCTGCAGATCCTCGCCCAGCAGCAGGATGTCGCGGTTGAGCCGCGAATATCCGAGCACAGCATAGGTCGCGCGGCTGCCGATCGTCGCGTCGAATTCGTTGCGGCGGATCGCGAAATTGTCCTTGTCGAGCCGGTAGCGGTGAGTCAGGCGCAGAAAATCGCGATAGGCAACGGTGGTGCGCCCGACGATGTCCGACGTCCGGTCGGTCAGACCGGTGCCGTCGGGAAACAGGCCGGGCTTGTCCGACAGGCGATAGCTCTGGCCGACGACGCTGCTGATGTTGAAGCCCGGCCGGCTGTAATTCCATTCGACACCATAGGTGATGCGCGCGCCGTCCTCGAACCGGTCGTGGCCGTTGAAACGGTTGATCGCGAACAAATTGCTGTCTTCGAGGTCGAACGCGCGCGAATCCTCGTTCGGGATGTCGATATTTTCGATCGGCGGCGTCGCGACGATCTGGACGCGCGGGGTCAGCGTTTGCGTGCCGCCCGCGAATTCGCCGATGAAGGGCCAGCGCATGTCGGCCGCGACCGCGGCGATCGCGCGCGCCTGCCAACCCGATTTTCCGCGGTAGCCGGGGATCGCGGTCAGCAGATTCTCGTCGCTGTGATAGACGTCGCCGCGCACCAAGGCGGTCAGCGTCACTTCCTGACCCAGCCCCGTCAGCCCGCGCAAATCCCAGCGCGCGCCGGCAAAGGCACGCTGCGTGTCCTGGCCCGCGGTGCGGCCGATTGCGAGTGTGTTGAGCTGCAGCTCGAACTGCCCGCCAAAGATCGGATCGGCAAGCCGCTGGCGATAGTCGATGATCGGCAGCGCGATCGGCTGCTGGCCCTGTTCGTCGTTACGGCGCAGCGTCTGCGTCGCCCAGCCGGCGATCGACAGGTAGCTATTGCCCCCGATCCGCTCGAGCTCAAAGGTCGAGCGCAGCCGGTCGTCGCGGCTGATGTCATAGCGGCGCATGAAGGTGCGGTCGGTCGCGATGCGGCCCGAATAGGTCAGGCTCCAATGCGGGTCGAACTGGAACTTGCCCGCGCTCTCGAGGTAGCCGCGGAAGCGCTTTTCGCTGTCGGGATCCTCGCCGGTCAGCGGGACGAGCGAGCCATAGGTGGCATAGCCGTTGATGCGGAACGATCCGATGTCGGTCAGCGCGCGGAACTCGCCTTCCAGCATCGGCGCCGCGCTGGTGTAGAGGTGCGGGGTGATCGTGATGTCGCGGTCGGGCGCGAGCCGCAAATAATAGGGAACCGCGATTTCGAACCCGTTGCTGCGGTCGAGCCGGATTTCGGGCACCAGGATGCCGCTGCTCGGCTCGTTGTTGATCGAATGGCTGAGGCCTGGAAGCGGGATCAGCGGCAGGCCGAAAATCTCGACGCGCGCGCCCTTGTAGCGGACCTTGTTCTCCGCCCGGTCGTACAGCACCTTAACGGCGCGAATCTGCCAGCTCGGATTCTTGGGGCAGCCTTCGTCATCTTCGACCGGGCAGGGGGTATAGGCGGCGTTCTCCAGCTCGATATTGCCGTTGTCGAAGCGCGTGCCCTTGACCGCGGCGAGCCGCGATCCATTGTCGAGCACGACGAGCATGTTTTCGACGACCCCGTCGCGCAGCGTGTCGGTCAGTTCGATCTTGTCGCCATAGGCGGTGTCGCCTTCGGGGTTCTTGATGACGACATTGCCCTCGGCAAAGACCTGGCCCGTCTTTCGGTTCCAGGTGACCTTGTCGGAACGCATCTCGACCGCTTCGCGGTTCATCTGGACATTGCCCTCGGCAACGACGACTTCGGTGTCGCTGTCGTAATTCAGATTGTCGGCGGCGAAACCGATCTGGTCTTCGTCCTTGACCGCGGGGGCGTCGGTCGTTGTCGGGACGACGTCGGGCGTCTGCAGCTCGGGTTCGCCCACGACCTCTTCCGGCTGGGCCGGATTCGCTTCGGTCTGGGCCAGCACGGGGCAAGCGGCCAAGGCCGCGCCGCTCGCCGTCGCCAGCCAGAACGGCCGCGCACGCGCTGCTTGTTGGAACAAAGCCCAGCTCATTTTGATATCTTTGTCCCGCACCTTATTTAGCGTCCACCCGGCTTGGACCGGCAGCTTTGTTTTTGCAACTCGCAAGCGAAACCCCTATCGGTCCGCCACGTTCCAATCAATCATCGCATAAGAAAGTTAAGGCATGGACATTCAGTTTGTCGCGCAAATCGATGCGTCTGCCGACGTCGTCGCATTTCCGGTCCGCAAGGGCGAGGCCGGTGCGCTCGGCGCGCTGCTCGGCGCCGCGGCGGCACAGGCACGCTTCGACGGCGTCGCGGGTGCGATTGCCGAGACCGCGGCGATCGACGGCGACCAGGCGAAGCGCCTGCTGCTCGTCGGCATCGGCGAAGGCAGCGAGCAGGATCTCGAGCGCGGCGGCGCGGCGCTGACGGCAAAGCTGCAGACGAGCGGCGCGACCGCGGTCCAAGTCGATTTCGCCAGCACGGGTCAGAGCGACGCCGACGATGTCCTCGCCTTCGCAATGGGCGCGCGCCTGCGCAACTGGCGCCTCGACACCTATCGCACGCGCCTTGCCGAGACGGCAAAGCCGAGCCTGAAGACGGTGACGATCGCGTCGCCCCACGGCGACCTGCCCAGCCGCTGGGCCGAAAATGAGGCGATTGCCGATGGCGTCGCGCTCACCCAGACGCTCGTCGCCGAGCCGCCGAACATCCTCTATCCGGAGACGTTCGTCGAACGCTGCCAGCACCTGACCGACCTTGGCGTCGAACTCGAAATACTCGATGAACGCCAGATGAAGGCGCTCGGCATGGGCGCTCTGCTCGGCGTCGCGCAGGGCTCGACCCGCCCACCGCGCCTGCTCGCGATGCGCTGGAACGGCGGCAATCCGGGCGATGCTCCCGTCGTCTTCGTCGGCAAGGGCGTGACCTTCGACACCGGCGGTATCAGCATCAAGCCCGCCGCGGGCATGGACATGATGAAGTGGGACATGGGCGGCGCGGGCGCCGTCGCGGGCGCGATCAAGGCGATCGCGGGCCGAAAGGCGAAGGCGAACGTCGTCGGCGTCGTCGGTCTTGTCGAAAATATGCCCGACGGCAATGCGATGCGCCCCGGCGACGTCGTTTCCACCATGTCGGGGCAGACGGTCGAGGTGCTCAACACCGACGCCGAGGGCCGCCTCGTCCTGTGTGACGCGATCAGCTGGGCGCAGAGCGCCTATAATCCCAAGGTGATCGTCGATCTCGCGACCTTGACCGGCGCGATGGTGATCTCGCTCGGCCACGAATATGCCGGCATCTTCGCCAATGACGACACGCTCGCGGCCGACTTGCTCGCCGCGGGCGAGGCGAGCAACAACAAATTGTGGCGTTTCCCGCTGTCGCCCGCCTACGACAAGCTGATCGACAGCCCGATCGCCGACATGAAGAATATCGGCCCGCGCGAAGGCGGCTCGATCACCGCGGCACAGTTCCTCAAGCGCTTTGTCGGCGAAGGCGTCGCCTGGGCGCATCTCGACATCGCGGGCATGGCATGGGCCGACAAGGACGGCCCGGTGTGGGCGAAGGGCGCGACGGGTTACGGCGTGCGCCTGCTCGACCGCTACATCGCCGCCAATCACGAAGGCTGAGCGAGCCAGAAAGCAGGATAGGGGGCAGGGGAGCATGGCGCGCGTCGACTTTTACCGGCTGACCCGCGACCCGGTCGAACGGGTGCTCCCCGCGCTCGCGACGCGCATATTGGCGAACGGCGACCGGCTGCTGGTGGTCGCCGCGCCCGCGATGCAGCGGCAGGCGATCGATGAGGCGCTGTGGACGCTGCAACCTGCAAGCTTCCTGCCGCACGGCCATGCGGGCTCGCCCGACGAGGAGATCGAGCCGATCCTGATTTCGGGGACGCTCGATCCGTCGCCGCCGAACCGCGCGACACTCGTCGCGCTCGCCGATGGCGAATGGCGCGAGGAGGCGCTGGGGTTCGAGCGCACCTTTCTGCTCTTCGACAACAGCCGCATCGACGACGCGCGTGCGCTCTGGCGCACGCTGGCGGCGCGCGACGACGTCGACAACCGCTTTTGGAAACAGGACGAAAACGGCCGCTGGTCCGAAGGGCCGTAACGCGCCCACGCTCTATCCTTGCGATACGGCCAAAGCGCCGCTAGAGGCGCGCGCATCGCAGACCATAATAACACAGGAGCTTCCCCCATGGCGGTCACTCGCACCTTTTCGATCATCAAGCCCGACGCCACGCGCCGGAACATCACCGGCGCCGTCACCAAGATGCTGGAAGACGCCGGCCTGCGCGTCGTCGCGTCGAAGCGCATCCACATGAGCCGCGAACAGGCCGAAGGCTTCTACGCGGTCCACAAGGAACGCCCCTTCTTCGGCGAACTCGTCGACTTCATGATCAGCGGCCCCGTCGTCGTCCAGGTTCTCGAAGGCGAGAACGCGATGCAGGCGAACCGCGACATCATGGGTGCGACCAACCCCAAGGACGCCGCTCCCGGCACGATCCGCAAGGAACTCGCCGAAAGCATCGAAGCGAACACGGTTCACGGTTCGGACAGCGACGAAAATGCGGCGATCGAAATCGCTTACTTCTTCAAGCCCGAAGAAATCGTCGGCTAAACCTGACACGTCACCCCAGCGAAAGCTGGGGTCTCCATCGGTCGTGCGCGGCCTCATGAGATCCCAGCTTTCGCTGGGATGACGAAACAAGCGAAGAGGCCGCCGGAGCGATCCGGCGGCCTTTTGCTTGGTGGAACAAGCCAGCGAGCATCGCGTTGTCACGCTCACCGATCCGTTCGGCTTCACATGGCGACTGGCGCAGTTCATCGAAGAGGTGCCGCACGACGAAATCGAGAGGCGGATGCACGCGGACGCGCGCAAATAATTCTTAAAATTCGTCGGCGACGCCCATCAGCCCGGCCAGCTTCTTCGGCGCGACCGACAGCCAGCTTTTGCGCAGCCATTCGCCGATCGCCTCCCAGTCGGTGTCGCCGAAGTCGAGCCGGATGCCGATCCAGCCGTCGCCGAAATAGGCAGGGCGGTAATAGCGGTCCTCATCGAGCTCGATCAGCGCCGCCTGCTCGTCGCCGCCGCTGATCTTGACCAGTATTGCGACCTTGCCGTCACCATGATGATCCTCGGTGAAATAGGCGAATTTCTTGCCCTTCACGATGCCGAAGCAGGGCATGCCGTGCGAGGTCACCTCGTCGGCCTCGGGCAGCGCCATGGCGAGTTCGCGCACGCGGCCGCGCAGATAATCGGGCGACCGCTCGCGCGTCACGAAGGCGGCGAGCGTGGCGGGGTAAAGCTGATGTTCGGCGAACTGCACCCGCCGCGCCAGCGTTTCGACGGTGTCGTCGGGCAGGATCGCGACCGGCGTCTGCGCGAGGACCGGACCTTCGTCGACGCCGGGCGTCACGATATGGACGCTGCATCCGCCGAATTTGTCGCCAGCCTCGATCGCCTGGCTGTGTGTGTTCAACCCCTTGTAAAGCGGTAGCAAGCTCGGGTGGATGTTGATCATCTTGCCGGCCCAGCGCGCGACGAAATCGTCGGACAGGATGCGCATATAGCCGGCGAGCGCGACGAACTCGGCGCCCGCCACGCGCAATTGCTCGTCGACCAGCGTATCGAACGCGTCGCGGTTCATGCCCCCGTGCGATACGCCCCACGTCGCGATGCCCTCGGCCTCGGCGATCGTCAGCCCTGGCGCATCGGGATCGTTGCTGCCGACGAACACCAACTCATAGGGGCAGTCGGCAGCTTTCGCCGCATAGAGCAGCGCCGCCATATTGGTGCCGGCGCCCGAAATCAGGACGGCGACACGCGCTTTAGCCATTATGCGTGGCGCTCCACGGCGCACGCGCGCTCCACGTTTCGGCGCTGCCCGTCACGGTGCAGCCCTTTTCGCCCTCGGCGATATGGCCGATGCGGAACACCGTCTCGCCCGCGGCCTCAAGCGCTGCGGTCACCGCGGCAACATCGCCCTCAGCGACAACGACCGCCATCCCGATCCCGCAATTGAAGGTGCGCGCCATTTCCTCGGGCTCGATATTGCCCTGCGCCTGCAGGAACGCCATCAGCCGCGGCTGTTCCCACGCGTCGGCATCGACGTGCGCATGAAGCGTTTTCGGTAGAATGCGCGGGATATTCTCGAGCAGCCCGCCGCCGGTGATATGTGCGAGCGCGTGAATCTGGCCGGTCTTCACCAGCGGCAGCAGGCTCTTCACATAGATGCGCGTCGGCGCCATCAGCGCGTCGATCAGCAGGATAGTCTGGTCGAAGAGGGCAGGGCGGTCGAGTTTCCAGCTCTTGTCCGCCGCAAGCCGCCGCACGAGCGAGAAACCGTTCGAATGCACCCCCGACGAAGCGAGGCCGAGAATCACGTCGCCCGCCGCGACCTTGTCCGCGGTCAGCACCTGATCGCGCTCGACCGCGCCGACGCAGAAGCCCGCGAGGTCGTAATCGCCGTCCGAATACATGCCCGGCATTTCGGCGGTTTCGCCGCCGATCAGCGCGCATCCGGCCTGCTTGCAGCCCTCGGCGATGCTTGCGACGACTTCGGTCGCAACATCATTGTCGAGCTTGCCGGTGGCGTAATAGTCGAGGAAAAACAGCGGCTCGGCGCCCTGTACGATCAGGTCGTTCGCGCACATCGCGACCAGGTCGATCCCGACCCCGTCGTGCTTGCCCGATTCGATCGCGAGCTTGAGCTTGGTGCCCACGCCGTCGTTCGCCGCGACGAGCAGGGGATCGTTGAACCCCGCCGCCTTCAGGTCGAAAAAGCCGCCAAAGCCGCCGAGATCGGCGTCGGCACCGGGTCGGCGCGTCGCACGGGCGAGCGGGGCAATGGCACGGACCAGCGCATTGCCGGTCTCGATCGATACGCCGGCCTGCGCATAAGTGTAGGAGCCGGGTTGGTTGTGCTTGGAATCCATGGCCCGCGCGACTAACGCTTCCGGCCGACAAATGCCATGATTTCCTTGTCGGGGCCCGCGCTTTTGGGCAAAGCATAGAGAAGATATGATTTCGGCTGCTTTCCCCCGCTTCGCCCCGAGCTTCGCCTTCGACGCCCTGCGTGGCCGCGATTGGCGCTGGGCGGCGCTTTTCGGCCTGTTCTTTGCGATTCTGCTCGTTGGCGTGGTCGATGGTCAGATCACTCGCGGCGACCGCGGCATCACCCCGATCAACAGCAGCGGCGATTTCCTGACGAGCGGCATCATGGTCGACGTCACCGGCGACAATGCCGACGATGCGCGAACCAAGGGTTGGCGTGAGGCGCAGCGCCTGGCCTGGGCCCAGCTTTACCGCAAATTGAACGGCAGCGACGGCCCCAAACTCGGCGATTCGGTGCTCGATGGCATCGTCACCGCGATCGTCGTCGAGGAAGAGCAGATTGGCCCGCGCCGCTATGTCGCCCGGCTCGGCGTCCAGTTCGACCGCGTGCGCGCAGGGCAGATTCTCGGCGTCAGCGGCCGTACTTTGCGCTCGCCGCCCTTGCTCGTCATCCCCGTCTATTCGATCGACGGCATCCCGCAGGTGTTCGAACAGCGCAGCGCATGGCAGCGCGCGTGGGCCGAATATAATACGGGGCAGAGCGCGATCGATTATGTCCGCACCGCGGGCACCGGCGCCGATACCTTGCTGATCAACGCGGGTCAGACCGGCCGCCGCGGCCGCGTCTGGTGGCGCGTGATCCTCGACCAATATGGCGCCGCCGACGTGCTGACGCCGATCGCGCGCGTCGAATATTCCTATCCCGGTGGCCCGATCAAGGGCCATTTCACCGCGCGCTTCGGCCCCGACAGCAAGCTGATCTCCACCTTCACCATGACCGGGCCCAGCCCCGCGGCGCTGCCCGACATGATGGAAAAGGCGGTCGCGCGGATGGACCGCATCTATATCGACGCGCTCGCGGCGGGCGTGCTGCGCACCGATACCTATCTCGTCCTCGAAAAGCCGGTCGAAAAGGAAGACCTGCCCGAAGAGATCGCGGCCGACGACGAGATGCTGCCCAGCGAAACCGATGCGAGTGTGCCGACGACAACCGCCGTCGGGGTGCAGAGCTTCACCGTCCAGTACAGCTCGCCCGACGTCGATTCGGTCACCGCGACCGAACGCGCGGTCGCGGGCGCCGCGGGCGTCCAGTCCGCCTCGACCACCAGCCTTGCGCTCGGCGGCACCTCGGTGATGCGCGTCAGCTTCCGGGGTGACCTCGCCGCGCTCGGTGCGGCGCTCGCCGCACGCGGGTTCAAGGTGCAGGAAGGCGGCGGTCAGCTCAGGATCAGCCGCTGATGGCGCGCGCGTCCCAGATCGCGCTGCCGCTCGATTGGAGCGCGGGGGGCAGCAACGACGGTCCGCTGATCGTCGGCACCAGCAACGCCGATGCCGTGCGCTACCTGCGCCACGTCGCAACATGGCCCGTCCGCACCGCCGTGCTCACCGGACCGCGGGGATCGGGGCGCAGCCTGATGGGCCGGCTCTTCGCGCGCGACACCGGCGGCAACGTTATCGACGGGCATGACAGCGTTTCGGAAGAAGAGATTTTCCACGCGTGGAACGCCGCGCAGGCCAGCGGCTCGCCGCTGCTGATCATCGCCGACGCGCCGCCGTCGGAATGGAATGTCGCGCTTCCCGATCTCCGCTCGCGCCTCGCCGCGGTGCCGGTGCTCGCGATCGGCGACCCCGACGACTGCCTTGCGCGCGACCTGATCGAGGCGCTGTTCGCGCAGCGCGGCATGGCGCTTGCGCCCGGCGTCGCCTCCTATATCGTGCCGCGGATGGAGCGCAGCTATGCGATGATCCACCGCGTCGTCGCGGCGCTCGATGCCGCATCGCTCGAAAAGGGCGGCGGTATTAGCATTCGTCTTACGCGTGAAACATTACTGTCACAGGGGCTCATCGATCCCGATTTGCTCGAACGACAGGATGACGCGACATGTCGATAACCGGCGGCCCTTTGCGCGCAGACAATGATGCCGATACCGCGGCGACGCCGCCCAGCTTTGGCCCCGAACGCTTCTTCAACCGCGAACTCTCCTGGCTCGCCTTCAACCGGCGGGTGATGGAGGAGGCGCGCAACCCCGCGCATCCCTTGCTCGAACGTCTTCGCTTCCTGTCGATCTCGGGCAGCAACCTCGACGAATTCTTCATGGTCCGCGTCGCGGGGCTGAAGGGGCAGCAGCTTCAGGGGATCGACGATCCTTCGGCCGACGGCCGCTCGCCGGGGCAGCAGCTTGCCGAGATCGAGGCCGAGGTGAACCGCCTCGTCGACCAGCAGCAGAGCGAATGGCAATTGCTCCATCGCCAGCTCGGCGAACAGGGCATCATTGTCCACGGCACGGGGTCGGACAAAGAGGCGCTGCGCAGCGCCTTGCGCCAATATTTCATCGACCAGATTTTCCCGATCCTGACGCCGCAGGTGCTCGATCCGGCGCATCCGTTCCCCTTCATCCCGAACCGCGGCCTCGGCGTCATCTTCGATCTGCAGCGCAAGGCGACGGGTGACACGATCCGCGAACTGGTGATGATCCCTTCCTCGCTGGCGCGTTTCGTGCCGGTCCCGGGGCAGCCGGGCGCGTTCGTGCCGATCGAATATCTGATCGAGATTTTCGGCGACCTCCTGTTCCCCGGTTTCACCATCCGCTCGCTGGGTGTGTTCCGCATCATCCGCGACAGCGATATCGAGCTTGAGGAAGAGGCCGAGGATCTCGTCCGCCTGTTCCGCACCGCGATCCGCCGCCGTCGCCGCGGCCGCGTGATCCTGCTCGAACTCGAAGCCGACATGCCTGGCGAAATCGCCGAGGTGCTCAACGCCGATATTCAGGGGCACGAGGCGATCGTTGCCAAGATCGGCGGCTTCATCGGGCTAGCGGCGCTGTCGGCGCTCGTCGATGTCGACCGGCCCGACCTCAAATTCCCCGCCTATTCGGCGCGTTTCCCCGAACGCATCCGCGAACATGGCGGCGACTGTTTCGCGGCGATCCGTTCGAAGGACATCGTCGTCCATCATCCGTATGAAAGCTTCGACGTCGTCCTCTCCTTTCTGCGTCAGGCGGCGGCCGATCCCGACGTCGTCGCGATCAAGCAGACGCTCTACCGCGCCGGCAACCAGTCGCCGGTGATCCGCGCGTTGATCGAGGCGGCCGAGGCGGGCAAGTCGGTCACCGCGGTCGTCGAGCTCAAGGCGCGCTTCGACGAGGAGCAGAATCTGCTCTGGGCGAACCAGCTCGAACGCGCCGGGGTGCAGGTCGTCTACGGCTTTATCGAGTGGAAGACGCACGCCAAGATTTCGATGGTCGTGCGCCGCGAGGGGCAGGGGTATCGCACCTATTGCCACTTCGGCACCGGCAATTATCACCCGGTTACCGCGCGCATCTATACCGATCTCAGCTTCTTCACCGCCGACCCGCGCGCGGGTCGCGACGCGGCGCAGCTGTTCAATTACATCACCGGCTATGTCGAACCCGAACGGCTCGACCTCATCACCATGTCGCCGCTCAACATGCGCGCGCATCTGTCCGACCTGATCGACGCCGAGACGGCGGCGGCGAAGGCCGGCTTGCCGTCGGGCGTATGGGCCAAGATGAACAGCCTCGTCGACCCCGACATCATCGACAAGCTTTACGAGGCGAGCGCCGCGGGCGTGCCGATCGAACTGATCGTGCGCGGCATCTGTTGCCTGCGCCCCGATGTGCCCGGGCTGTCCGAAACGATCCGCGTCAAATCGGTCGTCGGGCGCTTTCTCGAGCACAGCCGCGTGTGGGCCTTCGCGAACGGCGCGGCGCTGCCGCATCGCGGGGCAAAACTCTACATCAGCAGCGCAGACTGGATGCCGCGCAACTTCGACCGCCGCGTCGAATATATGATCCCGATCGAGAACCCGACTGTCCACGACCAGATTTTGGACCAGGTGCTCGTCGCGAACCTGATCGACAATGAACAAAGCTGGATCCTGCAGTCCGACGGCACCTCAGTGCGGGTGAAGCCGGACGACAAGCCATTCAATCTGCATCATTATTTCATGACGAACGCGTCGCTATCGGGTCGCGGAACGGCGCTCCACAAGCGCCACGACGTCCCGACCCTCGCCTTCAACACGCGCGAAGATTGACGAAATTGACCCCACAGCGTTCCTCCAGGCAGGCGGTCAGTCGATCCGCCGTGATCGATATCGGCTCCAACTCGGTCCGCATCGTCGTCTATGAAGGACCGGCGCGCGCACCCGCTGTGATCTTCAACGAAAAGGTCGCCGCGGGTCTTGGCCGCGGGCTCGCCATCGATGGCCGCATCGCCCCGGGAGACGCCGAGCGCGGCCTGGTCGCGCTGCGGCGCTACGCGCTGCTCGCCGAGCATATGGACGTCCAGGACGTGCAATGCGTCGCCACCGCCGCGGTGCGCGACGCGGTCAATGGTCCCGACTTCATCGCCGCCGCGGCCGAGGCGGGACTGAATATCCGGCTGCTGTCGGGCGAGGAGGAGGCCGAGGCTGCGGGGCATGGCGTGCTGTCGGCGATCCCCGACGCGCACGGCGTCGCAGTCGATCTTGGCGGTGGCAGCCTCGAACTCGCCGAAGTGTCCCGCGGCAAGGTCGGCCGCCGCGCATCCTTCCCGCTCGGCGTGCTCCGCTTGCCCGCGCTGCGGAAGGATGGCGAGCAGGCGTTTGAACGCGCGATCCGCAAGATGCTCCGCGCCGCGGGCTGGCCGGGCGAGGGGTTGACCGGGCTGCCGCTCTATCTGGTCGGCGGTTCGTGGCGCGCGCTCTCGCGCCTCGATCTCGAACTCACCAAGGACCCGCTTGCGGTCCTCGATCAGCACACATTGCCGCGCAGCGCGCTGCGCCGCCTGCTCCGGGCGACCAAAAGGTTGAGCTTTGAAGAGCTCCGCGCCATCCCCGGCATGGCGTCGAACCGCGCCGCGGCCTTGCCCGATGCGGCGGCGCTGCTCGCGGCGCTCGTCAACATTCTCGATGTGCCCGAAATGACCGTGTCGTCATCGGGGCTTCGCGAAGGCCTGCTCTATCAGGCGCTCGATGCCGAAACGCGCGCGCAGGACCCACTGATCGTCGCCGCCGAATTCGAGGGCCGACGCCTCGCGCGGTTCGCGCCGCACGGCCGCGCGATCGCCGAATGGATCGCGCCGCTGTTTGCTGACGAGGCTCCCGCCGACAGCCGCGTCCGTTTGGCCGCCAGCCTGCTCAGCGATGTCGCCTGGTCGGCGAATCCCGATTTTCGCGCCGAGCGCGGCACCGAGATCGGCCTGCACGGCAACTGGCGGAGCATCGATATCCCGGGCCGCATCCTCCTTGCCCGCGCGCTGTACGCGGGCTTTGGCGGCACCGACGCCGAGTTTCCCGCGATGGGCAGTCTCGTGACGCCCGAGCGCCTGGCGCGGGCGCGTCAATGGGGGCTCGCGATCCGTTTGGCACAACGCCTGACCGGCGGCATCCAGGCGCCGCTCGACGGCAGCTCGATCGCGATGCGCGGGGGCAAGCTGCGGCTCACCCTCACGCGCGAATGGCACCATCTGATGGGCGAAGCGGTCGAGCGGCGACTGCGCGCACTCGCGAACGCGCTCGACGCCGAACCCGTGGTGGATTTGCAGGACGGCGGCTGAGCGACCTAGGTCGCCGGCGCGGTGCAGGTCGTCCCGGCCGCCGATGCGGTTTCTTCACCGGGCTTGAGCGGTGCGAGCGAGCCTTCGGTCATGCCCTTGGTCCACCATTGCCAGCCGCCGCCGACATAGCGGGCGCCGCTCGCCGACATTGCGCTTTTCATCTCGACCGTCTTGCCCGCGACGACGATCTGCGCCGTGTCGGTGGTCGGGTAGCGCGCCTCGACGGTCGATCCGTCGGCACAGGTGTAGCGAACAGGCTCCGCGGCAGGTACGGCAGGCGCCTCAGCCTTGGGGGCGGTCGATTGTGCGGTGTCCACGGTGGGGGTTTCGGTTTTGGTCGGCGCGGAGTTGCAGCCTGCAACGCCGATTGCGAGGGCGATAGCGACGGGGAAACGCATGGCCTGCTCCTTCATGACATCACTGCCGCCCGATTATGGGGCAACGGCCAATGCCGTGCAATAGCAAGGCCGTAGGCTCTCAGGCCGCGCCGTCGATCTCGCTCATCACCAGCTTGCCGTTCTTGACCGCAAAGCCCATCCGGCCTTCGACCAGATCGAGCGCCGCGTGGCCGAACACGTCGTAACGCCAGCCGTCCATCATTTGGATTCCCTCGCGCGCGCCCGCGGCGAGCGCTTCTAAATCGTCGCTGCGCGCGATCAAACGCGCCGCGACGTTCAATTCGCGCGCACGGATTTTCAGCAGCAGCTTGAGCAGGTCAGCGACCAAAGTGCCTTCCTTGCCTAGCCCCGGGCCGCGCGGCGCACGCTCGGGCATTTCGTCCTTCGACATCGGCTTGGCGCTCGCGATCGCGTCCATCAGCCGGCCGCCGATATCGTTCGTGCGCCACGTCGCCGACAGCCCGCGCACGCGGCCCAGCCCGTCCTGATCCTTCGGCGGATGCGCGGCGAGGTCGGCGAGCGTCTCGTCCTTGACGATGCGGCCTCGCGGCAGATTCTTTTGCCGCGCCTCGCGTTCGCGCCACGCCGCGAGCGACTGCAGGCGCCCGAGCACGTCGAGCTTGCGCGTCGGGACCTTGATCCGCTGCCACGCCTTGTCGGGATCGACGCTGTAGTTCGCAGGATCGGCGAGCTTTTCCATTTCCTCGTCGAGCCAGTGACCGCGGCCGGTCTTGATCAGCTTGTCGAGCATCATCGGGAAAATCTTGGCGAGATGGGTGACGTCGCCGACCGCATAGTCGATCTGGCGCTTGTCGAGCGGGCGCCGGCTCCAGTCGGTAAAGCGCGCGCCCTTGTCGAGCTGTAGCCCGATCCATGCTTCGACGAGGTTCGAATATCCGACCTGTTCGGCCTGACCGAGCGCCATCTGGCCGATCTGGGTGTCGAAGATCGGGTGCGGCGTCTTGCCGGTCAGATTGAAGATGATTTCGACATCCTGCCCGCCCGCATGGAAGACTTTCAGCATGTCCTCATTGTCGACGAGCAAGTCGAGCAGGGGCTTCAAATCGATGCCCGGCGCCATCGGGTCGATCGCCGCGGCATGGTCGCGGTCGGCCACCTGGATCAGGCAAAGCTCTGGCCAGAAAGTGTTTTCGCGCATGAATTCGGTATCGACCGCGATGAAATCGCTGTTCCGAATGAGGTCGCAGAATTCGACGAGCGCGGCGTTGGTTTCGATCAACGGATGGACTTGCATAGCGCGCCTATACAGCTAGTTGAGAGGAACGGGCAGGAAAAATTGCCCGTGCTCTTCGGGTCGCGGAGCCGGAACACCGGCTGGGGAAAAAGACGAAGGGATTTGGGGCATGATGTGGCTCGGTTGGGCGCTCGCCGCGCTCGGTTTTGCGTTGATTTTCGGGCAATATGCCGCGGGGCAGGCGGACATCTTCGTGTCGATCGCCAATCCGCGGCCGCTCGACGAGGAATCGATGGTGGTCACGTTGAAGGGCTGGGGTTTCGCCGCCCAGGCCGCGCAGCCGTTTGTGACGCCCGAATCCGACCACGGCCTTTGCGACGTTCGGCTGTTCGCGACGCGGCGCCAGATGCTCGTCGCGATCGCGACCTTCGGCTTCCTTCGTCCGGTGACCGTCGCGTGGCGCGCACACGCCGGCGTCCTCCCGCTGGGAGACGCCTGATGCCCATCGTCAAGCTCGGCGACGAAGGGCGCTGGACCAATTATCATGGCACCGGCACGTGCGAGGCGGCGACGCGCTTTGCCTTGCGCAGCGGTGATGCGGAGCGCGGGCGCGACGAGATCGCGATCGCCGCGAAGTCGGTGCAGGACTGGCTCGCGGCGGCGCAGGCCGCGAAGCGCCGTGTCCGTCCGCTCGGCGCGGGCTGGTCGCCGTCGAATGTCAATATCAGCTCGCAAAGCTGGCTGCTCCACACGCGGCGCTTCAATCGTTGTTTTCGCATCGGCGCCGATGACGTCCGCCCCGGGATCGACGCCGGCGCCCTGATGCTCGTCGAAGCGGGCGCCCTCGTCGACGAGGTATCGGACAAGCTCGAAGCACAAGGCCGCTCGCTGTGGACCAGCGGCGCGGGCAATGGACAGACCTTCGCGGGCGCCGCTGCAACGGGCACCCACGGATCGATGATCGCGCGCGGCGGGATCCAGGACCATATCCGCGCGCTGCAGATCGTCACCCCAAGCGGTATCCGCTGGATCGAGCCCGACACCGGCGTGATGAGCGACGCCTTCATCGCCGCGACAGGATCGACGGCGCTCCGCGACGACAATATGTTCGCCGCTGCGCAGCTTCCCGTCGGCTCGCTCGGCATCGTGACGGCGCTCGTCGTTGACAGCGTACCGAAATTCCTCGTCCGTCCGATCCAGAATCTGCGCAAGGTCGATCGGGCGGCGCTGGACTGGCTCGCCGCCGGCGATTTCCGCCGCTTCTCGGCCGCCTATGCGCTCGATCAGGATCCCGATTTCGTCCAGATGATCGTCAATCCGTACAAGCCGTTCAAGCGGCCGGCGATGCTGCGCTTCCTCTATCGCGAACCCTGGCGCGACGATTATCCCCGCGCGACCCCCGGCCAGCTCGGCGCCGGTTATGACGCGCTCAGCCTGCTCGGCCGGTTGCTCAACGATTATCCGTGGGCGCGCGGGCCGTTGCTCCAGTTCGCGATGAAACAGGGTTATGCCAGCGGCCCCGATATCGACGCGCCGCCGGTCTATGGCAGCTGGGGGGAGGGGCTCGACACGCACCGACCGCTCGCCGACCTGTTCAACGCCTCGGTCACCATCGACCGCGCCGACCTTGCGCGCGCGTTCGAACGCATCTGCGCGGTCTATGCGCGCCACGGCGGCTCGACCGTCGTCACCATACGTTTCATGGAGCGCGCGCAAGGGCTGCTCGCTCCTGCGCGTTTCACGCATAATGCGGTGATCGATTTCGACGGCCCGCGTAGCCAGCGCACCGCCGACGCCTATGCCCGCGTGGTCGAATGCCTCGATGCAGAGGGGATCACCTTTACCCGCCACTGGGCCAAAAGCTGCCGCCTCGACGCCGCGCGCGTCGCCGCCGATTATGGCGAGGATTTCCGCCGCTGGCGCACCGCGCGCGACCGGCTGCTTCCCGATCCGGCGCACCGCGCGCTGTTCGGCAGCGAGGTACTCGACGGGTTGGGGCTGACCTGCTGAAGCATCCGTCGCCCCCGCGAAGGCGGGGGCCGCAAGAGGCGTTGAGCAAGGTTGCCAGCGGCCCCCGCCTTCGCGGGGGCGACGAGCCAAGTCTTGACAAATCGCTCGCCGCGCTGCCTTAGGCGCGGCCATATCGGTACGTTTGCGCGTGCCTCCCCGGACATGTGAGAGACCCAAGAAAATGCACGCCTATCGCACCCATAATTGTGGCCAGCTCCGCGCCGAGGATGTCGGCCAGAATGTCCGTGTCTCGGGCTGGGTGCATCGCAAGCGCGATCATGGCGGGCTGCTCTTCGTCGATCTGCGCGACCATTATGGTCTGACCCAGATCGTCGCGGACTCGAGCGATGCGGCCTTCGCCACGCTCGACGGCCTGCGCGCGGAAAGCGTCGTGACGATCACCGGCGACGTCGTCGCGCGGTCGGCCGAAACGACCAACGCCAATCTGCCGACCGGCGCGATCGAAGTGCGAGCGCGCGACGTCTCGGTCCAGTCGGCGGCGATCGAGCTGCCGATGCCGGTCGCGGGCGAGCAGGAATATCCCGAGGATATCCGCCTCAAATACCGCTTCCTCGACCTCCGCCGCGATCGCCTGCATGCGAACATCATGCTGCGCTCGAACGTGATCGCTAGCCTGCGCCGCCGCATGGTCGATCAGGGCTTCACCGAATATCAGACGCCGATCTTGACCGCCTCGTCGCCCGAGGGCGCGCGCGACTATCTGGTGCCAAGCCGCGTCCACCCCGGCAAATTCTACGCGCTGCCGCAGGCGCCGCAGATGTTCAAGCAGCTGCTGATGGTCGCGGGCTTCGACCGCTATTTCCAGATCGCGCCCTGTTTTCGCGACGAAGACGCGCGCGCCGACCGTTCGCCCGGCGAATTCTACCAGCTCGATTTCGAAATGAGCTTCGTCACGCAGGACGACGTGTTCAACGCGATCGAGCCCGTGCTCGCGGGCGTGTTCGAGGAGTTCGCAAACGGCAAGTCGGTCACCCCGGCCGGCTCGTTCCCGCGCATCCCCTACCGTGAATCGATGCTGAAATATGGCAACGACAAGCCCGACCTGCGCAACCCGCTGATCATCACCGATGTCTCGTCGCACTTCACCGGCTCGGGCTTCGGCCGCTTCGCCGACATCGTCGCCGCGGGCGACGTCGTGCGCGCGATCCCGGCACCCGCGACCGCGGAAAAGAGCCGCAAATTCTTCGACGACATGAACAGCTGGGCGCAGGGCGAGGGCTTTGTCGGTCTCGGCTATGCGACGCGCAAGAGCGGCGAATGGGGCGGCCCGATCGCCAAGAACCACGGCGCCGACAAGATGGACGCGCTCGCCGCCGAGCTCGGCCTCGGCCCCGACGATGGCCTCTTCTTCGCCGCGGGCAAGGAAGCGGTTGCCGCGAAGCTCGCCGGTTTTGCACGCACGCGCGTCGCCGAACAGCTCGACCTGATCGATCCGAACAAGTTCGAAATGTGCTGGATTGTCGACTTCCCGATGTTCGAGGCCGACGAAGACACCGGCAAGATCGATTTCAGCCACAACCCCTTCTCGATGCCGCAGGGCGAGCTTGAAGCCTTGGAAACCAAGGACCCGCTCGACATCCTCGCGTGGCAATATGACATCGTCTGCAACGGCGTCGAACTGTCGTCGGGCGCGATCCGGAACCATCGCCCGGACATCATGTATAAGGCGTTCGAGATTGCAGGCTATTCGCAAGCTGAGGTCGACGCGAATTTCAGCGGCATGATCAACGCCTTCAAGTTCGGCGCGCCGCCGCACGGCGGCTCGGCGCCGGGCGTCGACCGCATCGTGATGCTGCTCGCCGACGAGCCGAACATCCGCGAAGTCGTCGTCTTCCCGATGAACCAGAAGGCCGAAGACCTGATGATGGGCGCGCCCGCGCCGGTGAGCGACAAGCAGCTCAAGGAACTCGGCATCCGCATCGTCGACGGCCCGAAGGGCTAAGGCGTGAGCGAACCCCGGGAGCACCGGCTGGAAACGCCGGAAGGCAATATCTGCTGGTTCGAATGGGGAACGCGGGGGCAGGAGGCTTCGCTGCTCCTGCTCCACGCGACGGGCTTTCACGCGCGGCTGTGGGATCAGGTCGTCGCGGCGCTGCCCGCCGGCACGCACGTCATCGCGCCCGATCATCGCGGGCATGGGCGCAGCTACCGTCCCGCCACGCTCGCCAACTGGGCGGCGACATCCGACGCGCTGTTGCCGCTGCTCGACGGGCTCGGCGGGCATCCGCTCGTTGGCTGCGGTCACAGCATGGGCGGCTACGCGCTGACGCGGCTCGCGTCGCAGCGACCCGCAGCCTTTCGTCACCTCGTGCTGATCGATCCGGTGATCATGGACCCCGCCTTTTATGAAGGCGAGGCGGCCAAGCCCATCCCCGATCCCGCCGAGCATCCCGTCGCGCGCCGCCGCAACAGCTGGGCGAGCGCCGAAGAGATGCGCGCGCGTTTCGCCGACCGGCCGCCCTATGCGAATTGGGACCCGCGCGTCCTCGCCGACTATTGCACCCATGGCCTGCTCCCGGCAGCCGAGGGCGAGGGGCTGGAGCTTGCCTGCCCGCCGGCGCTCGAAACATCGGTCTATCAAAATGCCCTACGCATCAGTCCGCACGAGTGGCTGCACTATCTGGCCACGCCGTCGATGGTGATCCGCGCCCCGACCGGCGAGCGCGGCGGCCCGCTCGATTTTTCGCTGAGTCCGACCTGGACCGGTCTTGGTGCGGCGNGCGCGACGAACTATGGGCCGAGCATAGCCATTTCATTCCGATGGAAGATCCCGCGCGCGTCGCCGCGCTGCTCGCGGAATTGCTCTAACCGCGTAACGAAACGCGCGCGCGCTGTCCCAGAAAATGACAGGGCTGCATCGCTCTTGGTAGGACGCCTCCGGTTGCGCTAGGGAGGCGCGATGAGCATTTCCCTCTCCGATCACGAAGCCGGCGCCAAATATGACGGCGACTATTCCGATGCGCTCGATGCGTTGCAGGAACGGCTTGAGCGCGTACAATCCGCGCATATCACGCACGGCCAGCGCAGCATCATCATGTTCGAAGGCTGGGACGCGGCAGGGAAGGGCGGCATCATCAAGCGCATGACCGCGCTGCTCGATCCGCGCTATTTCGAGGTATGGCCGATCAGCGCGCCGAACGACGAGGAAAAGGCGCGCCATTTCCTCTGGCGTTTCTGGAGACGCCTGCCGGGCAATCGCGAAATCTCGATCTTCGACCGCAGTTGGTACGGCCGCGTTCTCGTCGAGCGTGTCGAGGGCTTTGCGAGCGAGGCGGAATGGCGCAAGGGTTATGACGAGATCAATGAGTTCGAGGCGCAGCTCACGGGCAGCCGCACGAACCTCGTCAAGATCTTCGTCCACCTGACGCAGGAAGAACAGGACAAGCGCTTCACCGACCGCCTCGACGATCCGTGGAAGCGATGGAAGACGGGACCTGAGGACTATCGCAACCGGTCGAAGCGCAAGGCCTATCTCGCCGCGATGGAGGATATGTTCGCGCAGACGAACACGCGCTGGGCGCCGTGGAAGGTGATCGACGGCAATAACAAGAAGGCCGCGCGCATCGCGGCACTGACCCATATCGCCGAAGCGCTCGAGGCGATCGTGCCGATGACCCCGCCCGATCTCGACCCCGCGGTCGTCAAACTCGCGGGCAAGGCGTTCGGTTACAAGCCCAAAGACTAGGTTTTTCGGCCTCCTCGGCTAGCAATCGCGCGCCCCAGCCGCTACATGGGGGTGATGAGCCGCGCCAAGAGATCCGACGATTGGGGTTTTCCCCGCTGGCGCCCCTATGGCTCGTCGCGCGAGACGCAGAAGGTGCGCCTCTGCGATCGCCACGGTTGCACCAACCCCGGCAACTGCCCCGCTCCGAAGTCGCCGAACAGCCCCGAACGCTGGTATTTCTGCGAGACGCACGCCGCCGAATATAACCGCGGCTGGGACTATTTCGAGGGTTTGAGCGCCGAAGATGCCGCCGAGCGGGCTGCTAATGAGACGCGCGACGCGGGGGCGTATGCAAAGGCCCAGCATTATGCCTGGGGCGGGTCGGGCGACGGCAGCCGCAGTGCCGACGAAATGCGTGCGCTCGAAATATTGGACCTCGAACCCGATGCCGATTTCGAAGCGACGAAAAAGGCATGGCGCAATCTTGCCAAAGAAACGCACCCCGACGTGAAGCCCGGCGACGCCGAGGCGGCAAAGCGCTTTGCGGCAGGGCAGGCGGCGTTCGAGGTGCTGAAGCAGGCCGAAGAACGCAAGAGCTGGAAGCCGGCGTGACGCCGTTGTTTCGGCGGAACTTCTAAACCGTTTCATCCCGCCGATAGAGGCTTTCGCATTGCCGTCCCGCGGCATAGGCGCGCCACGTCCGGCGCGGCAGCGCGATGGCCCCGGCAAGGATCAGCGGCGAGCAAAAGAGTGTCGCGCGCCAGTCGGGATAACGGCCGGCTCCCCATTCCCATGCCGCGAGCTGGATCTCGCCGGTCATCGTCAGCGGATAACCCGTGATGAGATGGTGGCGATCGTGCGCGTCGATCGCCGCTTGCCGCCATGCGAAATTGGGCAGGCGGAACCGCCAGCGCCCGATACGAAACGTCCAGTGCGACGCGTCGGCGGGTTCGAGCCGGTGCGCCGCGCGCAGCGCTTCGAGCGGATCAGGCGCGGCCGTCATCGCGCACCTTGGCGGCGAGGGTTTCGGCCTGGCGATCCGACGCGGCGCTCAGCGCCCGCGCGGTCAGCGGGGTGATGCCCGGCCGTGCGGGCAGGTTGGCCGGCAGCCGGATATTCGACGCGAGCCCCAACAGCGCGAGCAGCTGGATGAACCGGTATCCGAGGTCGATCTGGCCCGGATAGAGGCCATGCCGCGCCGAGCTCGGGAAGGCATGGTGATTGCTGTGCCAGCTCTCGCCCATCGTCGGAATCGCCATGATCGGTACATTATAGGCCTGGATGACGGCGCCATCGACCGACCAGTCCTGCGGGCCGCGCGTGTGCGCGAAATAGGATATGAACCAATGCATCGTCGTGCAGGCGGCAACGCGCACCGGCACCCCCCAGACGACCCACGGCCAGCCGCCGAGCAGGTAGAGGATGAGTGCGATCGGCACCTGCTGCAGCATCCAGTACCGGTCGAGAAAGCGGTAAAAGCGGTCGTCGCCGATGCCCGGACCGGGGTCGAAGCCGGGTGGCCGGGCCAGCTCGAGCCGGAAGTTCAGATAATAGAAACCGTCGATGACGAGCGGCTTGGCATGCCGCAGGAACCAGTGGCAATCGGGCTGCCGCTGCGCCCAGTCGCGGCTGTCGTGCAGGCGGATCGTCCAGATCGGCCCGCCCATTCCGACCGCGGTTCCAAGCCAGACGAGCAGCCGTTCGAGCCATTTCGGGCAATCGAAACTGCGATGGATCAGGCGCCGGTGAAAGCCGACCGAATGGCCGGCGCACAATGTCACGGCCGAGGTCGCCAGGAACACCGCCAGTGCGCTCCCGCTGAAGGTCAGCGGACCCAGCACCAGCGCCATCGCCAGCATCGCGACGTTCCAGACCGACCGGGGGCCATCCCATAGCACGCGGCCTTCGACCGCGTCGGCCCGATCGAGGCCGGTCAGCGAATTGACCTTGAAGGCCCCCGCCGCGGCGCCGCCCGCTTCGCTCATAAATATCCCCCTCTGTTGCCCGCGCCGCCAAACAGACGCGCGGCGCGCCCGCCGATGCCGATCACACGCCGCAGCGTGCGGGGCGAGAGCCGCTTCGTTCCCGCATCGATCGCGGCGAGGTCCTCGACCAGCTCGAGCAGGCGCTTCGCCTGCCGCGCCACCAGCGGGTCTTCCGCGCCGTCGAAACGTCGCGACGGCCCAAGGACCGCCAGCGCGGGCGCCAATTCACGCTGCCGTCGCTTCTCGAGCGTCTGCAGCATCAGGAGCCATGGATCGGCCTCGGTGGTCCAGCCTTCGCGATTTCCCGTCACCAGCTCTTCCGCTCCCAGCCAGGTAAGCGCTTCGTCCATCGCGGCCGGCGTCAGGGACAGTTCGGCGGCGATGGCTTCGGTCGCGAGCGGCTTCGCCATCAGATATAACAGGCCGTGGACGCGGCAGGCGTCGGGCGGCAGTCCCCATCGTGCGCCGACGTCCGCCAGCCATTCCACAATCGCGGAAGCAGAGGGCCCCAGGAGGGCGCTCAACTCGATTTGGCCATCACAGGCATTCGGTCCCCCGCCTATTTATAGACACACGCATCCAGCCCGTCGCGCTTGACCACGCCGATGCGCGCGCGGATCGTGTTGCCGTAACGCCGCGTAAAGCCCGACGGACTCACTGCCTCGCGTTTCTTGGGCAGCGGCAGGATCGCGGCGATCCGTCCCGCCTCGGCGGGGGTCAGCTTGCCCGCGCCATGGTTGAAATAGCGCTGCGCGCCCGCCTCGACGCCATAGGTGCCGATGCCGGTCTCGGCGACGTTGAGGTAAACCTCCATGATCCGGCGCTTGCCCCAGATCTTTTCGATCAGGAAGGTGAACCACACCTCGGGCACCTTGCGGACATAACGCGTCCAGCCGGTCCCTTGCCACAGGAAGACATTTTTCGCCGTCTGCTGGCTGACCGTCGATCCGCCGCGCATGCGTTTGCCCTTGGCGTTGCGCTCGATCGCCTGTTCGATCGCGTCGCGGTCGAAGCCATTGTGGCTGCAGAATTTGCCGTCCTCGGCCGCGATCACCGCGCGCACCATGTTGCGGTCGATATTCGAGAGACTTTCCCAGTCCTTGGTAATCCCGTTGCTGTCGGCCAGCATCGTGAACGTCACGGGCGGCGGCACGACGGCATAGAGCAGCACCCACAGCACCGAGGCGGCAATGAACCAGAACAGCCATTTGAACGGCCGGAGATACCAGGGGAGCTTGCGCTTCTTCGCGCGAGAGGACGTTACCATGCAGGCAAATTAGCCGCTTGCGATTTCGAGGCAAGCGGGCTTGATCTTGCGGAGCAAAAAACACTGATGTTTGCCGAAGGAAAGACCCGCATGTCGCTTCGATCCCTATTGCTGCTAGCCGCCGCAACGGCCGCTGCGCCTGCCCTCGCGAACGAGGATCGCCGCGACCTTTGCCCCGACCGGCCGGGGCTCGGTACACCCGCCTGCACGGTCGAGCCGGGATCGATGCTGTTCGAGATCGGCCTGGCCGACTGGACGCTCGATCGCACCGCCGACAGCCGGAGCGATAGCTGGACCTTCGGCGACGCGCTGCTGCGCGCCGGGCTGACCTCGTCGCTGGAGGTGCAGCTTGGATGGACGATGCTCGGCCATGCGCGCGAACGTGACCGCGCGACGGGCGACGTGATCCGCCGGACGCGAACCGGCGACGTGACGCTCGCGTTGCGGCAAAATCTGAGCAATCCCGACGGGTCGGGCTTTTCGGTCGCGCTGATGCCCTATGTCACGTTGCCACTGGGCGGCGATGGCGTCGGCGCGGGCGATTGGGGGGCGGGGATGATCGTGCCGGTCAGCGTCGAACTCGGTGCGGTGTCGCTGGGCTTCACGCCGCACGTCGATGCCGCCGTCGATAGCGACGGCAATGGCCGGCATACGGCCTATGGCTCGGTCGCGGGGGTGGGGTTCGGCCTGTCCGACGATGTCTCGATGGCGGCGGAGTTGTCGCTTACCCGCGACCGCGACCCCGGCGGTCACACAACCGAGGCGCTGGCCGGGCTTTCGGCCGGCTGGCAGCCCGATGCCGATAGCCAGTGGGATGTCGGTGCCAATTTCGGGCTCAATCGCGATAGCCCGGACGTCGAACTCTATTTCGGTTTCGTGCGCCGCTTCTGACGTTTGCGCGCCGCTCCCGCATTCCCATGTCGGCTTTAGGGTAGGGAACGGACATCGATCGACGCGAAGCCTAATCGTCGAGGTTGTTATCCGGTAACCGCTTCGCTGACAGGAAAAGCTGGGCGACGCCGTAAGGAACGGCCCCAAGCGCGCAAATTAGAGCGGCGCCAACAGGAAAGACGATCAAAGCCATTCCCGCGCCGCCGCGGAGATCGCTCGTTAATGCGACCCACACGCCATAAGCGAGAAAAAGCACGGCTCCGAAAAGGCAGGCGAACCAAAATCTTTTGAAATATCGTAGGATTTTCGAGAACAAGCCAGAACGACCCGACGCCTCGACGGCCAAGTGATGACGGTATCTGGTCAGAAAATCCATCGAGGGAAGGCTAGTCCCTTGCGCCCGCGAGTCAAATCACGGGCGCAAAGGACGGGCGCGGATCAGGCGCCCACCAACCGCCGGTCGCCGGCAAGCTTCAGCATCGCTTTCTGCAGTTTTTCGAATGCGCGCACTTCGATCTGGCGCACGCGTTCGCGGCTGACGTCGTAAACCTGGCTCAGGTCTTCCAGCGTCTTGGGGTCGTCGGTCAGGCGGCGTTCGGTCAGGATGTGGCGCTCGCGCTCGTTGAGCGATTCCAGCGCCTCATTCAGCAGCGAATGGCGCACATCGCGTTCCTGCGCCTCGGCGACGCGCTCGTCCTGCAGCGGGCCTTCATCGCCGAGCAGATCCTGCCACTGGCTGTCGCCGTCCTCACCCATCGGGACGTTGAGCGAGGTGTCGCCGCCCATCGCCATGCGGCGGTTCATGCTGGTGACCTCTTCCTCGGTGACGCCGAGGTCGGTCGCGATCTTGGTCAGATGCTCGGGCGACAGGTCGCCGTCCTCGAACGCCGCGAGGTTGTTCTTCATCCGGCGAAGGTTGAAGAACAGCTTCTTCTGCGCCGCGGTCGTCCCCATCTTGACGAGGCTCCACGAGCGCAGGATGAATTCCTGGATCGAGGCGCGGATCCACCACATCGCATAGGTGGCGAGGCGGAAGCCGCGTTCGGGGTCGAACTTCTTCACACCCTGCATCAGGCCGATATTGCCTTCGCTGATCAGCTCGCTGACGGGCAGGCCATAGCCGCGGTAGCCCATCGCGATCTTCGCGACGAGACGGAGGTGCGAGGTGACGAGCTGCGCCGCAGCTTCATTGTCACCATGCTCCTGGAAGCGGCGCGCGAGCATATATTCCTGCTCGGGGGTCAGCAGGGGGAATTTGCGGATTTCCGCCAGATAGCGATTCAGGCTGGCTTCGCCGCCAAGCGCTGGAACCGTGGCCGGAACGTTGCTTTTAGCCATTGGAGAGCGTCTTCCCTTTAGAATCTTGAGTCAGAACATGCCGCGGTTGGTCCCAGCGGTCGAGATAGATTTTCATTCGAAACCTAAACGCGCAATTCATCGATCAGTTCCCGCATGTCGGCTGGGAGTTCGCTGTCGAGCGCGATGTTGTTACCGGTCACCGGATGAATAAAGCCCAAATGGGCCGCGTGCAATGCCTGCCGCACGAAATTCCGTGCTTTCAGCACCTCCGACAAAGGCTTTCTGACGCGTCCATAGACCGGATCGCCGACCAGCGGATGACCGATATGCGCCATGTGGACGCGCACCTGGTGGGTGCGTCCGGTTTCCAGCCGGCACTCGACCAGAGTCGCATTCTTCAAGGGCTCGATCGTGCGGTAATGCGTGATCGCATGCTTGCCGCGTCCTTCGGCGACCACCGCCATCTTTTTGCGGTTCGTGGTCGACCGGCCGAGCGCCGCGTCGATCGTGCCGTTCGCCGGCATCGGCCGCCCGGTCGCGATCGCGAGATAGCGGCGGTCGATGCTGTGCGCGGCGAACTGCTTGGCGAGACCTTCATGCGCCTTGTCGTGCTTTGCGGCGACGATCAGCCCGCTCGTGTCCTTGTCGATGCGGTGGACGATCCCGGGCCGCGCGACGCCGCCGATCCCCGACAATTGCCCCGCACAATGGTGGAGCAGCGCGTTGACCATCGTGCCGTCGAGATTGCCCGCGGCGGGATGGACGACCATGCCGGCGGGCTTGTCGACGACGATCAGATGCTCGTCCTCATAAGCGATGACCAATCCCATGTCCTGCGCGACATTATGCGCGGGCGTGGCGGCGGGCAGGCGAACCTCGATCGTTGCGGGCGCCGCCGCCTTTGCCGAGGGGTCCCAAAGGATTTTGCCGTCGGCGCCGACGACGCGGCCGCCCTTGATCAGGCTCTTCAATCGTTCGCGCGACAGGCTCGGCAGCGCTTCGGCGAGCGCCCGGTCGAGCCGCAGCCCGGCCGCGCTGTCGTCCAGCGCCACGGTCAAAATGTCGTCATCCCCCTGCATTGATCGGAATGTGGTTTTCGGGCGCTGAAATTCAAGGGGACAGGCTCGTTCACACACACCCTTCGTCATGCCGGACTTGATCCGGCATCCATTCGGCGGCGGCGGCATGGACCCGGATCAAGTCCGGGGTGACGACGAAAAAGGGCGGGGCGCTTCGGCGCATCGCGCTTGCCCTTAGGGTCATGGCTGTCCTAGGAGCAGCCCACGCCGGAAATGTCCGGAACACTGCGCTGGGGAGCCTTTTCATCCATGTCCGACGATCGCGTCGATTTCGCCTCGATGCTGGCCTCGCGCCTGTGTCACGACCTGCTGAGCCCCGTCGGTGCCTTCGCCAACGGCCTCGAACTGCTCGCCGACGAGAAAGACCCGGCGATGCGCGAGCGTTGCTTTGAACTGCTCGAACAAAGCGCGCGAACCTCGGCAAACAAGCTCAAATTCTTTCGTCTCGCCTTCGGTTCGGCGGGCGGGTTCGGCGAGCTTGTCCCCGCCGATGAGGCCAAATCGGCGATTCAGGGCATCATCGGCGACCGCGCGATCGACCTCAACTGGATGATCGGGACCGATCCGCTGCCCAAGCCGGCGGTGAAGATCATCCTCAACCTCTCGCTTCTCCTTGTCGATGCGCTGGTGCGCGGCGGCCGGCTCGATGTCGGCTGCGAAAAGCAGGGGGAGGGCATCGAGATCGCGCTGCATGTCGAGGCCGAGCGCATCTTCCTCGATGCCGACGTCGAACGCATCCTTGCCGAAGGCGAGGATGCAAGCCCGATGACCTCGCGCACCGCGCCCGCGGTGCTGGTGCAGGCGGTGGCGCGGCAGAATGACGGCACGGTGATGCTGGCGCGCGAAACGCCGACGTCGCTGCTGGTCGGCGCCGTTCTCCGCGGTCGCTAATTCCACCTTTCGTCACCCCCGCGAAGGCGGGTGTCCCGCTACTTCGGTCGCAGCGGGATTCCCGCCTGCGCGGGAATGACGAGATGAGAACGGATGGTTGCGATTTTTCCTTCCGCCGAACGCACCAGTAAAACCCTCCTTAACCATTGTCGGGCATGGTCGAACCTCAGTTTTTGGGGCGCACCGGTATCGCGATGGACGATCTGCTGAACGACTTTCTGGCCGAAACGGCGGAAATCCTTGCCGAAGCCGGCGGGGCCATTGTCGCGTGGGAGGCGGACCCCGCCGACCGCGCGCAGCTCGACGCCATTTTTCGGCTTGTTCACACGATCAAGGGCAGCTCGGGCTTTCTGGCCTTGCCGCGCGTCACCGCCTTGTCGCATGCCGCCGAGGATGCGCTCGATCAGGTACGGCGCGGCAACCGCCCGGCGAACGCCACGCTCGTCACCGGCGTGCTTGGCATCCTCGACCGGCTGGGCGACCTTTGCACGGCGCTGAGCCAGAATGGCGTCGAGCCGGCCGGCGATGACCGCGATGTCATCGGCGCGCTCGCAGGTGACATTCCCGAAGATGCGCCGTTCGAGGTTGCGGGTGTTCCGCTCCGCCGCGACGATGATTTCAGCGCCGAACTGCAAAGCTGGCGCTCGATCCGCGTGCCCTTGCCGTTGCTCGACAGCGTGATGACCGGGGTCACCGACATCGTGCTGGCGCGCAATGAATTTGCGCGGATGCTGCGCGAATCGGGCGCCGACCTGTCGGTCATCGCGTCGTTCGATCGTCTTTCCGACTCGATCGCCGGAATGCGCCAGTCGGTTAGCCAGATGCGCATGCAGCGGATCGACAAGCTCTTCGCCCCGCTGCCGCGCATCGTCCGCGATCTCGCCAAGGACATGGGCAAGAAGATCGCTTTCCAGACGAGCGGCGGCGAGGTTGAGCTCGACCGTGAGATGATGGAGAATATCCGCGACCCGCTGATCCACATCGTCCGCAACGCGATCGATCATGGCATCGAGCCGCTTGAGGACCGGGTCGCTGCGGGCAAGGACATCACCGCGACAATCTCGGTCTCGGCGCGCCAGTCGGGCAACCAGATCGAAATCGAAGTGCGCGACGACGGCCGCGGCCTGTCGCCCGACGCCCTGACCGCGAAGGCGATCGCCTCGCGCCTCCTGACCGCGACCGAGGCGCGCGCGCTGGCGCCGAAGGACAAGCTCGACCTGATCTTCCGTCCCGGCTTTTCGACCGCGGCGAAGATCACCTCGGTCTCCGGCCGCGGCGTCGGCATGGATATCGTCAAGGCGAATGTCGAAAAGATCGGCGGCATCGTCGAACTGCGCAACGAAGAGGGGCGGGGACTCGCGATCCTGCTCCGCGTGCCGATGACGCTGACGATCATTTCGGGCCTGATGGTCCGCGCGGCGGGACAATATTTCGCGATACCGCGCGGCGCGGTGCGCGAAATCCTGCTCGAAAATGGCGATACGGTGCGCATCGATCAGCTCGGCGGCGGCGAACTCGCGACGGTGCGCGGCGAACAATTTCCGCTGCTTCGCCTTGAAAATATATTGGGCCGCGAGCGCGACGAGGCCGACGACAGCGACGACCGCGCGCTCGTCATCGTGCGTCCGGGGCAGGGGCAAAGCTATGCGCTCAGCGTCGCGGCGATCCACGACCATGAGGAACTGGTGATCAAGCCCGCGGCGCCGATGATCATGGCGACGGGGCTCTATGCCGGCACGACGCTGCCCGACAACGGCCGCCCCGTCCTGTTGCTCGACGTCCAGGGTCTGCTGGCCACGGCGGCGATCGACGCCAGCGAAACGGGCCGCAGCCACGACCGGATGGCCGAGGCCGAGGCCGAAGCTGCGGCGGCGCGCAACGCCGTGCAGTTGCTGCTGTTCCGCGATATGAACAGCCGTGTCCGCGGCGTCCGCCTGTCGGTCATCGAACGCGTCGAGGAGGTTCCGGCAAAGGCGCTTTTCGAAAGCGCGGGCAGGGTGCAGGCGCAGATTGGCGACGATATTTTCCCCGTCCATGCCGCGGCGCTGCCTGGCGGCGAGGGAACGCTGAAGCTCCTTCGCCTCTACGATGGCCGCTCGGTGCTCTGCTATCCGATCGCCGAGGTGATCGACATCGTCCGCCTGCCCGACGCCGTGCAGCCGTCGGCGGCGCCCGGCCTGATCGCGGGCGTCGTGCTCGTCGGCGGCGATCCTGTCGAACTCATCGATCCCTTCTGGCTGATGGAACAATATGCCGCCGGCGCGCCCGCGCCCGCGCTGCGCCGGCCGCTCTGCCGCCTTGCCGACGATCATGACGGCTGGGGCGGCAATTTCCTTGCTCCGATCCTGCGCAATGCCGGCTACCGCGTCGTCATGGTGGGCGATGCGTCGGATGAAGCGCCCGATGTCCTGCTCTGCCTCACCGAAGAAGGCGAGCCTTGCGGGCATGTCGACGGCGATGTGCCGGTGATCCGCCTGCGCACCTCGATCGCGGCCGCGGGCCCCGAAGACGAAACCGTCTATCGTTATGATCGCCAGGCGCTGCTCGACGCGCTGCGCCGCCAGGTCGGGGGAGAGAGCGCATGATGGACAAACTCTATCTGATCGCGCGCATCGCCGACACGCGCGTCGCCTTGCGCAGCCGCGCGATCAATTCGGTCGTCACCGTCGGCACGCCCGTCGAAGTGCCCGCCGCGCCGCCGCATGTCGCGGGGCTCTTCGCGCTCCGCAGCCGTGTCTTCACCCTCATCGACCCGCATGTCGTCATCGGCCTGCCCGCGGTGCCGGTGGCGCCGGGCCAGCGCGTGATCGTCGTCGACGTAGCCGAGCATGGTTATGCGCTGCTCGCCGACGAGATCGAGGATGTCTGTTTCATCGACGCCGCCGAAACGCGCATCGCCGGAAAGCTGCTCCCCGGCTGGGCGCGCGTCGCCGATGCGATGATCGAACATCAGGGCAGCTCGCTGCTCGTCGTCGATCCGTCGAACTTTATCACGCTGCCGGCCTTAAAAGCCGCATGAATTCGGCCGTCTATTAACTGGCTGCACACGCCTTCACCGTAAACATGCCCAAATCCCGGGGGTCGGAGTTAACTGAATGTCGAAATCTTGTCTGGTGGTCGATGACAGCAAAGTCATTCGCAAGGTCGCGCGCCATATCCTTGAAAGCATGTCGTTCGCCGTCGAAGAGGCGGCCGACGGGCAGGAGGCGCTGACCTTCTGCCGCGCCAATCGTCCCGACGTCATCCTGCTCGACTGGAATATGCCGGTGATGAGCGGAATGGAGTTCCTCGGCGCGTTCAACGATCTCGACTATGGGCGCGAAGAACGCCCGCGCGTCGTTTTCTGCACGACCGAAAACAGCATCGACCATATCCGCGCCGCGATCGAAGCCGGCGCGGACGAATATGTCATGAAGCCGTTCGACCGCGAAACGCTCGAAGGAAAGCTGCAACTCGTCGGCATCGCTTGAGGTTTTTTACGTGGCCCGTCCACAACCCCTGATACAAGATCCCGAGCCAACCGCCCGCACCGTGCGCGTGATGCTCGTCGACGACAGCCTCGTCGTTCGCAGCATCCTCGAGCGGATCGTCGATCAGCGGCCGGGGCTCAAGATCTGCGCGTCGGTCGCCTCGGCGCATGACGCGCTCGAATATCTGGCGCGCGAGCCCGTCGATGTTGTCGTGCTCGATGTCGAAATGCCCGGAATGAACGGCATCGACGCTCTGCCGCACATATTGGAGCGCGCCGAAAAGGCCCGCGTTCTCATCCTGTCGTCGAACTGCGTCGAGGGCGGCCCCGCCGCGATCGACGCGCTCGCGCTCGGCGCCAGCGACACGCTCGCCAAACCCGGACGCGGCAGCTTTTCGGGGCGTTTCGCCGAAGTGCTGACCGAGCGGATCATGACGCTCGGCCATCAGCGCGATTTCCCTGCAACGGTCCCCGTTGCCGAGCGCCCGGCTCCGCCGCCCGCCGCCTTCGCGATCGATACCGATCAGCCGATCGAATGCATCGCGGTCGCGGCATCGACCGGCGGCATCCCCGCCTTCGCCAATTTCCTCGCGCACCTCGATCCCAGGATCAGCGCGCCGATTCTGCTCACCCAGCATCTGCCCGACGCCTTCATGGAATTTTACGCGAAACAGATCGCGACGATGACGACGCGCCGCGTCCGCGTTGCCGAAGCCGGAATGGCCGTCGAGCGCGGCTGCATCTATCTCGCGCCGGGGGATGCGCATCTGCTCGTCGTCGCCAATGGGCGCCGCGCCGAAATCGCGCTCGATCACCGTGTCGTCGACAATGGCTGCTGCCCCTCGGCCGACCCGATGCTCGATTCGGTCGCCGAGATTTATGGCAAGGGCGGGGTTGCCGTCATCCTCAGCGGCATGGGCCGCGATGGGGTGATCGGTGCGGCGCGGCTGAAGGACGCTGGCGGCACGATTTTCGCGCAGGCGCCTGAAAGCTGCGTGATCTGGGGCATGCCGGGCGCGGTCGCCAAGGCGGGCATCGCGGCGGCGACGCTGAACCCCGACGCGATCGCGCTGATGCTCGGTAGTTTCCTGCAAGGGCGCGGGCAGGGGCGCCGCAAGCCATGATGGACGGAAGCGCCAGCGAATCGGCGTACCGCGTCCTGATGGGCGTGCTCGAATCGCGGACGGGGCAGACGCTGTCGCCGAACCGCATCTGGCGGATCGAAATGTCGCTGAAGCCCGTGATGCAGCGCCACGGTATCGCGGATCTTGATGCGCTCGTCGCGGCGCTGGTGACCTCGAACAGCCGGCAACTGCTCGACGATACCGTCGATGCGATGCTGAACAACGAAACATATTTCTACCGTGAATATAGTGTGTTCGACGAAATAGCTGCGACCGCGCTTGAGAAGATTCGCGAAATCAACAAATTGCGCCGCCGGCTGACCGTCTGGCATTGCGGCGTATCGACCGGCCAGGAAGCCTATTCGCTGGCAATGCTGATCGCCGAGCAAGGCGAAAAATGGGCGGGTTGGCAGGTCGATATCGTCGGCACTGACGTCAGCTATCATGCGATTTCGCGCGCGCGCGTCGGCCTCTACAGCCAGTTCGAGATCCAGCGCGGTCTGCCGGTGCAGCGCATGGTGCGCTGGTTCGACCAGACCGAGGGCGGATGGCTTGCCAAGGCGGACCTGCGCCGCCGCGTCGATTTTTCGGTGCAGAATATGCTCACCGACCGGCCGCCGCTGGCGAGCCCCGCCGACCTGATCTTCTGCCGCAACCTGCTGCTCTATTTCTCAGCACCGATGCGGCAGAAAGCCTTTGCGCGGCTCCGCGCGATGGCGGCGCCGCAAAGCTTCCTCGTGCTCGGTGCGGGGGAAACGGTGCTCGGCCAGACCGATCAGTTCGTCGCGAGCCCGCGCCTGCGCGGCCTTTACGAGCCCGCCGATCAGCAGGGGCGCCGCGCCGCCGCGGCCTAGGACAGGCTCTGCCTTGCTTTTTGCGCGCCACTGGCGCAATCGACGGCTTGGCAAGCACAGGACGGGTCCCCCGAGCGCATGAGCGATTTTATCGAACGCTGGTCTCCCAATTTCGACGAGCGCGCGCTGCCCATCTCGATGATCGTGCTGCATTATACCGGTATGAAGAGCGGTGCCGAAGCCATTGATTGGCTTGCCAATCCCGAAGCCGGGGTTTCAGCGCACTATGTCGTCAGCGAGGACGGGCAGATCACCCAGATGGTGCCCGAGGACAAGCGCGCCTGGCACGCGGGCAAGTCGCACTGGCGCGGCATCAGCGACATCAATTCGGCGAGCGTCGGGATCGAGATCGTCAATCCGGGGCATGAATGGGGCTATGTGCCGTTCCCCGATCCGCAGGTCGCCTCGGTCGTCCGCCTCGTCCACCAGATCAAGGACCGGCATTCGGTCACCCGCGGAAATGTCATCGGCCATTCGGACATCGCGCCGACGCGCAAGCAGGATCCGGGCGAGCTGTTTCCGTGGGAAGAGCTTGCGCGCCGCCGCCTCGCGCTTCCGCGCCCGACCAAGAAGCTTACCGATCCCTTGTGGACCGACGCGGGCTTCCTGCTCGCGCTCGAACGTTTCGGTTACGATGTGACCGACGGGTTCGCGGCGACCGTCGCGTTCCAGCGGCGCTTTCGCCCCGAACTCATCGACGGCACGATCGACGGCGAATGCCGCGCGATCCTGCTCGCGCTGCTGCTTCCCCAGCCCGAAGGCAATTGATTCCTCGTCAAAGCGCCCGATGAGGGCTATACTCGCTCTCGCCAGAGGGTCGGGCGATCGCCGCTTTCGCAAGAAAGGGGAGGAAAGTCCGGGCTCCACGGAAATCACGGTGCCGGATAACGTCCGGCGGATCGGGCTTCGGCCAGGTTCAGGGAAAGTGCCACAGAGAGCAGACCGCCAAAGGCTTCGGCCCGGCGAAAGGTGAAAGGGTGCGGTAAGAGCGCACCGCGCGGCTGGTAACAGGCGCGGCACGGCAAACCCCACCGGGAGCAAGGTCGAATAGGGACGGTACGAGGCAACTCAGGGCTGATTCCGGCCCAGCCGTCCGGGTTGACTGCTTGAACGTTCGGGTAACCGTTCGCCTAGAGGAATGATCGCACAATCCCCGCAAGGGGATGGACAGAACCCGGCTTATAGACCCTCTGGCACCTCTCTCCCCAATACCCGGGCGGAACGCCCAAGGCCTGGGCCGCGTTCTAGGCGGACCAGTTGGAAGGGAAGCGCATCATGAAAGTCGTCGATGACCATGTCGAAGTGACCGAGACCGAAGCGAGCAGCGGGGTCAAAGGGCATAATGTCCGCTATGTGCTGGCTTTTTCGCTGGTCGCGGTGATTATCGTAATGTCCGCGATCTGGATCATCCCGGTGCTGTTGCAGCCCTGACACTTCTCTTTCGTCGTTATTTCGCCTTGGTCGCGCTGGCGAGTTCCTCCTCGGATAGCCGGCGTCGAGCCGCTGCCGGTGCCGGCGCGCGGAGCGTCACCCGGAGCGCTGGCGACTTGGGGGTGGTGAGCGAGCTTACCTTAGCGTTTTCAATTATCGCGTTCTTTCGCCGCAGCTAATTCTTTGGTGAGCAACGAAAGCAATTCGTTCTGCTTTACGGAAAAGGGCTTAACAGGGCTGCAAGGCGGCATTGTAAGCGCGCTTTGCATCATGTTGAGCGATTTCGCCTTCATGGTCGGATCTTTCGCGACCGCCACGTAACCGGTCGCTGCCAGGTTGTTGTTGCGCGCGGCGCAGCTTGCAAGCGAAGCAGCGTCCACGACAATCATGCTGTGAGCTTGTCCCCAATCGGCGATCAACCGATCGAGCGAGAAAGGAAATGGTTCACCGTCTGCCATTTGCAAGCAGCCGTCCAACGCGGGCGTCAACAGTTCGCTATTGGGGTCGCGCTCATTCTGTTCCGGGGTTTGAATGTCGCGCCAATGCAAATGATACTCGGCATATCCCCGTGTCTCTTTCGGGTGCCGTGAAAGTGTGCAGGACAATAGCTGTTCGTAGTCGCTGGTGCTGAACGCACGGGGCTTTGCATTCCAATCAAGCGTGGCAGCGCCGCGCGGCTTCTCGGTAGTTGCGGGGGATTGCGCGACAGCCGAATTGGTCATTGCAGCGGAAAGCATCACCAAAAGCACCCTGTTCATTGCCCATTCCCCACTTCATCCAGCCTCTCCTCATGCCCGCTGTGAAGCGTCGAAGCGAGATTATTTTCATTCAACTATATCACCTTGGGACGGCTGCTTCCGGTGGAACGGGTCGTTCCCCATCGAACGAAGTTTTGGTGCAGGCAGGAAGCGAGACGGAAATCAGGCCGCGGGATAGCTGACCGTTATCACTTCCCATTCCTTGGGGCCGGCGGGCAGTTGCACCGTGCGCAAATCGCCGATCGCGGCGCCGCGCAGCGCGCGGGCGAGGGGGCTGTTCCAGCCGATCCGGCCTTCGCCGGCCTCGGCCTCGTCGTCGCCGACCAACGTGACGATGCGCCGCGCGTCATCGTCGTCGGCGAGTTCGACGGTGGCGCCGAACCAGATGCGGCTCTTGTCGGGCTGCTCGGCGGGGTCGACGACGCGTGCCGCTTTCATCCGCCGCGCGAGGAAGGAGAGGCGCCGGTCGATCTCGCGCAGCCGCTTGCGGCCATAGATATAGTCGCCATTTTCGCTGCGGTCGCCGTTGCCCGCCGCCCAGCTGATCACCTCGACCAGCTTCGGCCGCTCGTCGCCGAGCAGCAGGTCATATTCGGAGCGCAGCGCGGCATAACCCGCTGGCGAAATGATGTTCGTCTTCTCCCCCGCCATGCGGATTTAGCCGGGCGTGCGTTTGCCGAGGTAGAAACTCAGCGGCGCCTGCTGCCGCGACCCGCTGCCATCGCGCAGCGTGTCGTAGACGACGGCATTTTCCAACACGCGCTGAACATAGTTGCGCGTTTCGAAGATCGGGATCGCCTCGATCCAGTCGACCATCTCGATCCCGCCGCCGCGCGGGTCGCCATTGGCGCGCAGCCATTTGTTCACATTGCCGGGACCGGCGTTGTACGCCGCGACCGCCAGCGGATAGCTGCCGCCGAAATAGCGGAGCATCTGCTGAAAATAGGTCGATCCCAGCATCATATTGTAATTGGTGTCGGTGGTCAGCGACCCGGCGTCGTAGCTCATGCCAAGCTTGCCCGCGACTTCTCGCGCGGTGCCCGGCATCAACTGCATCATCCCGCGCGCGCCGGCGTGGCTGATCGCCTGCCGGTCGAACTGGCTTTCCTGCCGCGTGATCGCGTGGATGAAGGTCCAGTTGCTTTCATGCCCGGCGGGAACGCGGACGGTCGGGAAGCCCGACACCTCGACCGCATCGAGGCTGTTCGCCTGCGCGCTGCGGCCGATCATGACGCCAAGGTCGGGGCGCCCGATTTGCGATGCGAGCTTGCCCGCGAGGACATGGTCGGCGGGCGAGGTCGCCTGTTGCGCCAGCGCGCGCAGAAACTGTGACTGTTCGCGCCACGCGCCGATTTCGCCGAGCGCGCGCGCGGCGCGCACCAGCCGGTCGTCCTCGAACTCGCGGCGCTCGTCGTTGCTGACCTGAATGGTCGGATCGGGGGTCGGCTTGGGCTGCGGGCGGTTCAGCCGCTCAAGCGACAACTGGCCATAGAATTGGTCATAATGCTGCGCGGCATCGGCAAAATGCGCATTCGCCGTCGAGCGGTCGCCCGCCGCCAGCGCCGCGCGGCCCGCCCAGTAAAAGCCTTTCGTGCGCGTCTGTGCCGAGCGTGCGGCTTCGCCATAGGCGCGGTAGAGGCGCACCGCCTCGGCCGGGCGGCGCAGATCGCGATAGGCAAGCTGCCCGGCGAGCCAGGCGAGCGAGGTATAATCGTCGCGCACGCCAAGCGACGTCTCGCGGATCACCGTTCCGGGTGGGAAGGCGTCGTCGAGCTGGCGCGCGATATTATAGGCGGTCGTCTTGTCGCCGCCATCGCTCGCCTGCCGCGCGTTGGTGAGCAGCGTTTCGAGCCATTCCTCGGGATCGGTCGGCGCCTTCGCCAGCGAGCGCGGTGCGGCGAGCAGCGCGCGCGCTTCGCCGACGCGTCCCGCCTTGCGCAGCCAGGTCGCCTTGTCGGTGATATAGCCCGCATCGGTGCGGGTCAGCGCCGGATTGGCGCTTTCGGCGGCGGATGCCTGAAAGGCCGCGTCGACCGAGGCGTTGCGCATCGCAAGCCGCGCCGCGAACACGTTGCGCTTGTCGGACGAGGTATAGGCGAGCTGACGGCTCGCGGCAGCGGTGGCGCCGAGCCAGAGCAGCCGGTCCATGCGCGCGTCATGGTCGGCGGGCGTAATCGCGCCGGGGAACATGGCGAGCGCGCGGCTCGTTTCATAATCGTCGAGCGGCCCGCTCGTCCACGCGCGGCGAACCGCCGCGGCGGCGTCCTCGCGGCGCCCCGACGCGTTGAGCGCGAGCGCGTAGCGGAGCTGCCCACTCGCGGTCTGCGGCGGGTAGGCATTGAAATAGGCGAGGGTGCGCTGGGGGTCGTAGCTGTCGAGCGAGATGGCTTTTTCGGCACGCGTGCGCATCTTGTCGTTATCGGGCCAGCCCTTGTTCGCCATCAGGAAGCGCGAAAGCTGGTCGAACGAGGCGCCGGTGTTCGCCGTCAGCCGCCGCCATTCCATCACCGCATCGCCGACCGAACTGGTCGACGGCGGCGGACCCGACGTCGCCGCCAAGCCCATCTGCGCGCGATACCAGGCCATTTGTTCGGGAGTGAGTTCGCTGGCATGGGCGGTGGTCGGAATGAGGAGGGCCGCGGCGAGCGCGAGGCGGGAGATACGGGTCAGCGAGGTCATAGCTGCCATGGTAATGCCAAACTCCTTGCGGGGCGCTGAATAGACGTCCAATAGCGGCGCGCTGGCCGGATTCTATCGGTCACAGCGGGGTATTGTAAAGGAGCGGAGCATGTTTTCGGGTTCGATTCCCGCTTTGGTGACGCCATTTCGCGATGGGGCGTTCGACGCTCCGGCCTTCGCACGCCTTGTCGATTGGCAGATCAAAGAAGGGACCAGCGCGCTGGTTCCGTGCGGTACGACCGGCGAAAGCCCGACGCTCGGCTACGACGAACATTATCAGGTGATCGACAGCTGCATCGAGGCGGCGGCGGGACGCGTTCCCGTGATCGCCGGCTGCGGGTCGAACGACACCGCGACCGCCATCCGGCATATGCGCCATGCGCAGGCGGCCGGCGCGACCGCGGCGCTGATCGTCGCGCCTTACTACAACCGGCCGAGCCAGGCCGGCATGATCGCGCATTTTCAGGCGCTCGCCGACGCGAGCGACCTGCCGATCGTCGTCTATAACGTCCCCAGCCGCACCGTCGCCGACATCAGCGCCGAGACGATGTGCAAGCTCGCCGAAATCCCGAGCGTCGTCGCAATCAAGGATGCGAGCGGCGATCTGGCGCGCGTCACGGTGCAACGGGCAGGGGCGGGCAAGGACTTCTGCCAGCTTTCGGGCAACGACGATCTCTGGCTGCCGCACGCCGTGCTAGGTGGCGCGGGCTGCATCTCGGTCACGGCCAACGTCGCGCCGCGTCTGTGTGCCGATTTCGCCGCCGCCGCCGCCGCGGGCGACTGGGCGCGCGCGCTGGTGCTGCACGACCGATTGTTCGATCTGCACAAGGCGATGTTCTCCGACACCTCGCCGGGTCCGGTTAAATATGCGCTGTCGCGCATCCACGACTGGTTTTCGCCCGAAGTGCGCCTACCTATCATCCCGGCGAACGATGCATCGCGCGCCGCCGTCGATGCCGCGCTGTCTGCGGCCGGAGTAATCTAGGTCCCGAAATGGCTCGTCCCCAGTCCGCCGCCGAATTCGACAAGAAGAAAGTCGTCGCCGAGAACCGGCGCGCGCGGTTCGACTTTGCCATCGACGAGGTGTTCGAGGCGGGGATTGCGTTGCAAGGAACCGAGGTCAAATCGCTGCGCTTTGGCGAAGGGACGATTGCGGAGAGTTACGCCGAGGTAAAGGGGCACGAGGTATGGCTGGTGAACAGCAATATCCCCGAATTCAGCCACGGCAACCGGCACAATCATGAACCCAAGCGGCCGCGCAAGCTGTTGCTCAGCGGCCGCGAGATCAACAAGATGCACGCCGCTGTCGCGCGGCAGGGGATGACGCTTGTCCCGCTGTCCATCTATTTCAACAGCCGCGGCCGCGCCAAGGTCGAACTGGCGATCGCGAAGGGCAAGAAGGCGCACGACAAGCGCGAGTCGATCAAGGAACGCGACTGGAAGCGCGACAAGCAGCGGTTGATGAAGGACCGCGGATGAGCGGCAGCCCTCGCGACAAGGCGGCAGTGATGAACTGGATACGCCGCAACTCGCCGACGCGCGAGGAATTGCTCGCGAGCCGTTTCGTCAAGCCATTTGCCCATAGGGTCGCGCACAGCCATTTGTGGCGCTTCACCCGCACCTCGGTCCCGCGCGGCACCGCGCTCGGGCTGTTCGTCGGCATCTTCTTCCTGATTCCCGGCGTCCAGATCCTCGGTGTCGCGCTGCTCGCGCTGCCCGTTCGTGCCAATATCCCGATCGGCGCGGCGATGACCTTCCTGTCGAATCCCGTGACGACGCCGTTCATCATCCTCGCGTCGGTGTGGCTCGGCGACTGGCTGTTCGGGCTCCATGCCAACAGCGCGACCTTTTCGGCGATGATCGAGCATGGCGCGTCGGCGGGCGAATGGGCGCGCTGGGTCTTTTCGGACGCTGCGCCCGCGATGCTCGCCGGACTGTTCGTCATTTCGCTGGTGTCGGCGATCATAGGCTATGTCTTGGCGTCGATCTTCTGGGACAATTGGATTCGCCTTCGCTGGCGGCGCAAACTGGCGCGGGCGCGCGACCAACGACATGAGGCATCGACCAGCGACACCGCGGCCGGTTGAACCCCCAAATAGCAAGCGTATAGCTGTCGCATCGCTAATCTGCGCCGTGCCAGCGCGGCGCGGATTTTCGCTTCATATCGAAAACTGGGGAATATCATGACTCTGCATATTTCTTCGCGCCTGATGGCGACCGCCGCGCTTGGCGCATTGATGCTCGCCGCCGTTCCGGCGACCGCCAAGGAAAAGGCCGCCACTGCGCCCGCCACCGAAACGACGGCAAAGCCCGAGATCGGCGATTTCGGTTTCGACCTCACCGGCATGGACAAGACCGTCCAACCGGGCGACGACTTCTATGCCTATGCCAACGGCACCTGGGCGAAGAACGCACAGATCCCGGCCGACAAGTCGAACTATGGCATGTTCACCGCGCTCGCCGATCTGTCGCAGAAGCGCACGCGCGAAATCCTCGACGTCGCAAAGGGCGATCCGAACAGCATGATCGGCCGCGCTTACTCATCCTATCTCGATGCGCCCGCCGTCGAGGCGAAGGGCCTCGCGCCGATCCAGCCGTGGCTGACCAAGGTCCGCGCCGTCGACAAGGCGGGCCTCGCGAAGCTGCTGTCCGAGGCCGACCGCAGCGGCATCCAGCATTTCTTCGGCGGCTATGTCGGACAGGACGACAAGAACCCTGACGTCTATATCTACACGATGTTCCAGGGCGGCATCGGCATGCCCGACCGCGATTTCTATCTGAAGGACGGCGAACGCAATACCAAGCTGCAGGCCGCCTATCTGAAGCACCTCGAAAATGTCCTGACGCTCGCGGGCGAAAAGGATGCGCCGGCGCGCGCCAAGGCGATCTATGATTTCGAAAAGCAAATCGCGACCGTCCACTGGGACAAGAACGACAGCAGCGACGCGACCAAAGTCTATAACAAGATGACGATCGCCGAGCTTGCGAAGGCCGCGCCAGGCTTCGACTGGCAGGCGTTCATCCGCGGCATCGGCGTCAATGAGGATTCGATCCTCGTGTCGCAGCCGAGCGCCTTCACCGGCGAGGCCAAGCTGCTCGCCGACGCGCCGATCGGCGTGATCCGCGACGCGCTGCTCGTGCGCAGCCTCGACGGCTTCGCGGGCGTGCTGCCCGACGCGGTCGCGCAGGAAGCCTTCTCCTTCTATGGCACCGCACTATCGGGCACGCCGCAGATGCAGGAGCGCTGGAAGCGCGCGGTCGACTTCACCACCAACAATATGGGTGAGGCCGTCGGCCAGGATTATGTCGCGAAATATTTCCCGCCCGAAACCAAGGCGGCGATGGATGTCCTCGTCAAGAATGTGCTTGCCGCGCTCGACACGCGCATCGGCAAGCTGACGTGGATGCAGCCCGGGACGAAGGTGAAGGCGAAGAAGAAGCTCGCCAATTTCACGACCAAAATCGGCTACCCCGACCGCTGGAAGGATTACAGCAAGCTCGAAATCCGCGGCGACGATCTGTTCGGCAACCAGCTGCGCGCCAACCAGTTCGCGCACGACGACAATGTCAGCCGCCTCGGCGGTCCGATCCGTCGCTGGGAATGGGGGATGACCCCGATGGAGGTCAACGCCTACGCCAATTTCGGGATGAACGAGATCGTCTTCCCTGCCGCGATCCTGCAGCCGCCCTTCTTCGATCCGCACGCCGACGCCGCGGTCAACTATGGCGGCATCGGTGCGGTGATCGGGCACGAGATCAGCCATCACTTCGACGACCAGGGCGCGAAATATGACGAGACCGGCAAACTCGCCGACTGGTGGACCCCCGCCGACGTCGCGGCGTTCGAGGCGGCGGGCAAGGCGCTGATCGCGCAATATGACGCGTATGAAGTGCTTCCCGGCGAAAAGCTCGACGGCACCTTTACGCTCGGCGAGAATATCGGCGATCTCGCCGGCCTGACGATCGCCTATGACGCGTACAAGAAGTCGCTTGGCGGCAAGGAAGCGCCCGTGATCGACGGGCTGACCGGCGACCAGCGCTTCTTCCTCGGCTGGGCGCAGGTGTGGCGGCGCAACTATCGCGAGCAGAATCTGTCGCAGCGCATCACGACCGATCCGCATTCGCCCTCGATCCAGCGGACTTGGGTCTCGCGCAATCTTGACCCGTGGTATAAGGCCTATCAGATCAAGCAGGGTCAGAAGCTCTATCTCGAGCCGAAAGACCGCGTCCGCATCTGGTGATGCACCAATAGAAAGATAACCGTTGACCGCGCAAAGCCTGTCCTCCGCTGATGGTGATGTCATCAGGGGGGCGGGGCCCGCCGGGCCTTTATCGGCCCCCGCGGGCCTGTCGCCGGTCGACAAGGCAGTGCTCGGCGGGCTGGCTTTGCTGTCCGCCGCATTGCTGTTCTGGGCGACGCGCGATGCGATATTGGCGGTCGGTTTCCTCGCCGGGCTTGCGGTCGCCGCGGGCGGGGCGCTCCTCGCGCGCCGGCTGTTCCCGGCGGCGGTGACGGGCGAGGCGGTCGCGCCCGACTGGACGATGCTGCGTCAGGCGGTGAATCACGACGATGTCGCGATTGCGGTTACCGATCGCGGCGGCCGGATGGTCTGCGCGAACGATCTGTTCGGCACCTGGATGGGCGGCTTCGTCACGCCGCCCGGCCTGCCGCTCGAAGGGCGCGGCGCCGAACTGCTGAAAAATGCCGGCCGCATCGCCTGGCGCGACGGCGAAGGGTCCGTCGACGATATCGCGGTCGGCCCGCTGCAACTGCGCGCGCAGGTGACGCGCACGGGGCAGTCGGAGGATTATCTCGTCTGGCGCTTCTCGGCGATCGAGCGGCTCGACCTCGTTTCGGAAATCCTTCGCCATCTCGACGGTCCCGCAGGCCGCACGCTCGGCCATGCGGGGGTGATGGCCGCGCTCGTCAGCGCCGAGGGGCGGCTGCGCGTCGCGAACAAGGCATTCCTCCTCCGCGCGCTGGGCGAGGATGATGCGGTCCATTATGCCGGCCGCGATGTTGCGCCGATGATCCGGCTCGACGACGCCGGCGCGCTCTATTTCGCGCGCGAGGGCGATCGCGCGACGCCGGTACGCCTGATCCAGATTCCGCTCGCGCCCGCCGACAGCAACACGCCGATGCTGCTCGCGATGCTCGATGAGGAAATGGGCCCCACCGACCGTGGCACCGCGCAGACCTACGTCGAAACCCTGCTCTCATTGCTTCCCTTTGGTCTCGCCATGGTCGATCGCGACGGGCGCTTCCTCTATGTGAACCGGGCATTCGTTCGGGCAGCTAATCTTCCCGAAGGCAAGATGCCGCGTTATCCGGGCGACATCGTCGTCGGTGAGGACAAGGGCGCGCTCGCCGATATGATCCGTCGCCACAGCAGCGGCCAGCAAGTCGGCGGTGACCTCTCGATCCGGCTCGCGGGGCAAAGCGGCGATCCGGTGTCGATGCGGATCGTGGGTGTGCGCGGACTGGGCGAGGCCGCGGTGCTGCTGAGTCTGAAGGATTCGAGCGAGGAATCGCGCCTGAAGCAGCAGGTGGCGCAGGCGTCGAAGATGCAAGCGGTCGGGCAGCTCGCCGGCGGCGTCGCGCATGATTTCAACAATATCCTGACCGCCGTTCTCGGCGCGTGCGATCTGATGCTGATGCGCCATACGCCGGGCGACAGCGACTATGACGACATCCAGCAGATCCGCAGCAACGCCAATCGCGCCGCCAGCCTGACGCGGCAATTGCTCGCCTTCTCGCGGCAGCAGACGTTGCGCCCGCAGATCTTGCAACTGCCCGATGTGATTTCCGAAGTGTCGCATCTCTTGAAACGCCTGATCGGTGAGACGGTCCAACTGGCAGTGCATCACGGCCGCGGCCTTGGCGCGGTGCGCGCCGATCCGGGGCAGCTCGAACAGGTCATCATCAACCTTGCGGTCAATGCGCGCGACGCGATGCCGGGCGGCGGGACGCTGACCATGGAAACCTATCCGGTGTCGGCCGCCGACGTCCGGCAGATGGGCAATGAATTCATGCCGCCCGCTGATTATTGCGCGTTGAAAGTCAGCGACACCGGCACCGGCATTCCCGCCGATGTGCTGCCCAAGATTTTCGAGCCTTTCTTTACGACGAAGGATGTCGGCAAGGGGACCGGGCTCGGGCTCTCGACCGTCTATGGGATCATCAAGCAATCGGCAGGCTATATCTTCGCCGAAAGCAAGCCGGGGCAGGGGACGAGCTTCTTTATCTATCTGCCCGTCCACCGTGCCGAGGGCGATGCCCCCGTCGTCGTGCCGCCGCCTGCCAAGCCCAAGAAGAGCCAGTGGGGCACCGGAACGATCCTGCTCGTCGAGGATGAGGATATGGTGCGTGCGGTTGCGGAACGCGCATTGACCCGCGCGGGTTATAGCGTCGTCACCGCCTCGCAGGGCGAGGAGGGGCTTGAGCGTTTTGCGCAAATGGAGAAGGTCGATTTGATCATCAGCGACGTTGTGATGCCGACGATGGACGGTCCGGCGATGGTGCGCGCGATGCGTGCCAAGCGGCCCGACCTGCCGGTCTTGTTCATGTCGGGCTATGCCGAGGAGCAGCTCCGCCAGTCGATCGACATCGACGATGTCGCCTTCCTGCCGAAACCTTTTTCAGTCGCACAACTCGCCGAGGCGACGTCGGCGGCGCTCGACGAGGCTGCGCATCGGGTGTCCAATGGCCAGTAATAACCGCATCCTGCTCGTCGAGGACGATGTGCTGATCGGCATGATGCTCGCCGACATGTTCGACGCGCTCGACCTTCCCGAACCCGCGCAGGCGACGAGCAACGAAGAGGCGCTGGCGCTCATCGCCGCCGAGCCGCTCGCCGGGGCGCTCGTCGACATCAACCTCGGCGAGGAAAAAGGCTGGCCGGTCGCCGACGCGCTCGCCGAACGCGGCATTCCCTTTGCCTTCACCTCGGGGGGCGGCGACGTCATTCCGGCCGCGCACGCGCATCGCAAGCTGATCACCAAGCCGTTCCGGATCAGCGATATCGAGGCGGCACTGGACGAGTTTGGTTCTGATTGACCGTCGCCCCCGCGAAGGCGGGGGCCGCTGGCAACCTTGCGTAAAGTCGATTGCGGCCCCTGCCTTCGCGGCGACGACGAAAATAATTTGTTCCCTACTTGTTCCATGAGAACAAATGTGGCACATAGTTCCGGCGTTGCGATGCTTCTGCTGTCGCTCTAGAGCTGGAAAGGACGGCAAATGGCCGGACAATTGTCACTCGTCGAATCGGGGAAATCAGTGAACAACACGGACAGGCAGAAGGCGCTCGACGCCGCGCTCGCGCAGATCGATCGCGCGTTCGGCAAGGGCTCGGTAATGAAATTGGGCTCGAAGGAAACGATGCAGGTCGAGTCGATCTCGACCGGCTCGCTCGGCCTCGATATCGCGCTCGGCGTCGGCGGCCTGCCGCGCGGCCGCGTCATCGAAATCTACGGCCCCGAAAGCTCGGGGAAGACGACGCTCGCGCTGCACACGCTCGCCGAGGCGCAGAAGGGCGGCGGCACCGTCGCCTTTGTCGATGCCGAACATGCGCTCGACCCCGTCTATGCCCGCAAGCTTGGCGTCAACATCGACGAACTCATCGTGTCGCAGCCCGACACGGGTGAACAGGCGCTCGAAATCGTCGACACGCTCGTGCGCTCGAACGCGATCGACGTGCTCGTCGTCGATTCGGTCGCCGCGCTCGTTCCGCGCGCCGAAATCGAAGGCGAAATGGGCGACAGCCACGTCGGGCTTCAGGCACGTTTGATGTCGCAGTCGCTGCGCAAGCTCACCGGCTCGATCAGCCGCTCGCGCTGCATGGTGATCTTCATCAACCAGCTGCGCATGAAAATCGGCGTGATGTACGGCAACCCCGAAACCACGACCGGCGGCAACGCGCTCAAATTCTACGCGTCGGTCCGTCTCGACATCCGCCGCACCGGCCAGATCAAGAATGGCGACGAGATCGTCGGCAATACCACGCGCGTGAAGGTCGTGAAGAACAAGGTCGCGCCGCCGTTCAAGCAGGTCGAATTCGACATCATGTACGGACAGGGCATTTCGAAGATCGGCGAGATTCTCGATCTGGGCGTCAAGGCCGGCATCGTCGAGAAATCGGGCGCGTGGTTCAGCTATGATTCGATCCGCATCGGGCAGGGCCGCGAAAATTCGAAAACCTTCCTCAAGGACAATCCCGAACTGATGGACCGGCTCGAAACCGCGATCCGCGGCCGCACCGAGGCGGTCGCCGAAGAAATGATGGCCGGCCCCGACGACGAGGGCGACGACGACAATTGATAGCCATCCGGCCGGTTCGCTTCGGCGGACCGGCCGGGGAAACGGCGGCGGGCCCCAATGCCCCTTGGACCTGTATACTCTCCCCACAGGTCGGCCCGCCTGCCGTTGATCCTTGCCTGACGACCGCAAGCGGGTACAACGCGCCATGCCCGCGATCCGCCTCTTCGGTCTTCCCACCGACATCAACAGCAGCTTCGAACGCGGCGCCGCCGCTGGCCCCGCGGCGATCCGCGCTGCGCTGTGGAGCGACCGCGGCAATATGGCGAGCGAGCTCGGCCCCGAAATCGGCACCGACATCGCGCTCACCGACGACGGCGACCTCCCGCTGACCGAAGATACGCCGAGCGACGACGCGGCGATCCGCCGCTATCTGGCCATTGTGCGCGAAGATGGAGAAGTTCCGCTCGCACTCGGCGGCGATCATGCGGTGACCTTCCCGCTCGTCGAAGCCGCGGCAACCTGCTTCGGGCCGGTAACGATCCTCCACTTCGACGCGCACCCCGACCTCTACGACGATTTCGCGGGCAACCCGCGCAGCCACGCCTCGCCCTTTGCCCGCATCTGCGAGGCGGGCCACGCCAAGCGGCTGGTGCAGGTCGGCATCCGCACGCTCAACAATCATTGCCGCGAACAGGCGGCGCGCTTCGGGGTCGAGATTATCCCGATGGCCGGTTTTACCGCGGATACCGTGCCGGTGCTCGATGGACCGCTCTATATCTCGATCGATCTCGACGGGCTCGACCCGTCGGCGGCGCCCGGGGTCGCGCATCCCGAGCCGGGCGGGCTGACGGTACGCGAGATGCTTGCCGTATTACACAAGCAGACGGCGCCGATCGTCGGCGCCGATATCGTCGAACTTCATCCCGGCCGCGATATCGGCGATGTCACCGCGATCCTTGGCGCCAAGCTGGTGCGCGAACTGGCGGCGCTGATCGACCGCAACGGTACTTACAAGAATTGACCCTTTGAGGAGAGCGCCATGAGCCTGATCGTCCATCATCTGAACAACAGCCGCTCGCAGCGCATCCTGTGGCTGCTCGAAGAGATCGGTGCGCCGTACGAGATCCGATATTACGACCGTGATCCGGTGACCAACCTCGCGCCGCCCGAACTGATCGCGGTCCACCCGCTCGGCAAGTCGCCGGTGATCGAGGACAATGGTCGCGTGATTACCGAATCGGGCGCGATCACCGAATATTTGTGCGAGCGGCACGGCGGCGGGCATCTGGTCCCCGAACGCGGCAGCGACGATCATATCAGCCACCTCGAATGGCTGCATTTCGCCGAAGGGTCGGCGATGACGCCGATCCTGCTGCGCATCTATACCGCCCGCCTTGGCGAAGCCGCCGCGCCGATCGAGCCGCGCATTTCGCAGCAGCTCGATTCGCATTTCGCCTATATGGAAAGCCGCGTCGGCGAAAATGGGCATTTCATCGGCGACAGCCTGTCGGCGGCCGACATCATGCTGAGCTTCCCCGCCGAAATCGCGATCATGCAGGGCATGGCGCCGCGCTATCCGAAGCTCGCGAGCTTTGTGAACGCGTGTCATGTCCGCCCCGCCTGGCAGCGCGCGCGCGAAAAGGGCGGCGCCTATTATGGCTATTGATCGCCGGGTGCGCCGCCACCGCCTGCTCGTGGCGGCCGCTTGGCTTCTCCCTATCCCAGCGGCATTTGCTGCGCCGCCGGTGGTCGCTCCTGAAGTCGAGCGCGAGGTCACCGCGCCCGAAGGCGTGACCTTCGCGCCCACCCCGGCCGACGAGGAAGGCGCGATCGATCGGCTTGCCACCTATACGATGGCGCTGGCGAAGCGCGATTATGCGAGCGCCTATGCAATGCTGCGCCTTTCGTTCCAGGCGTCGAACCCGCGGCTCGAATGGGAAATGAACAAGCGCAAGCGTGCCGGGCTGTGGGCCGACGGCACGATCCGCATCTTGCGCCTCAGCTGGTATCTCGACCCCGCGGGCCAGCCCGCCGGGCTTTACGCGGCCTTCGATTTCCGCGGCGATCGCGCGGACAAGACGATGGATTGCGGTTATGTCGTCGTCCACCGCGCGACGCCGGTTGCGGGCTGGACGGTGGTGCGGACCGACACCTCCGAAGTGCCCGCCAACCTGATCGAAGACGGGGTCCCCAAGGCCGATGTGCTGCGCGAACTGCCCTGCTATCTGGGCAAGGGGATCGCGACCAACTTCTGACCGATTGGCCCGATGATCGTCATCGACACGAACCGGCTTGTCGCATCGCCGCAAAATCCCTAATTCGCGCGCATGACATCGACCAATGACATTCGCCGCTCGTTCCTCGACTATTTCGCGGGGACCGGCCACCATATCGAACCGTCGGCGCCGCTGGTGCCGTACAACGACCCGACGTTGATGTTCGTCAACGCGGGCATGGTGCCGTTCAAGAATGTCTTCACCGGGCTGGAAAAGCGCCCCTACAGCACTGCGGCGTCGTCGCAGAAGTGCGTGCGCGCCGGCGGCAAGCATAACGACCTCGACAATGTCGGCTTCACCGCGCGGCATCATACCTTCTTTGAAATGCTGGGGAATTTCTCCTTCGGCGACTATTTCAAGGAACAGGCGATCCATCACGCTTGGTCGCTGGTCACCAAGACCTGGGGCCTTGCGCCCGAGCGGCTGACCGTCACCGTCTATCACACCGACGATGAGGCGTTCGACCTGTGGAAGAAGATCGCGGGCCTGCCCGAAGAGCGGATCATCCGCATCGCGACGAGCGACAATTTCTGGTCGATGGGCGACACGGGTCCGTGCGGGCCGTGCAGCGAAATCTTCTATGACCATGGCGACCATATCTGGGGCGGCCCCCCGGGATCGCCCGAGGAAGACGGCGACCGCTTCGTCGAAATCTGGAACCTGGTGTTCATGCAGTATGACCAGCGCGGTCCCGGCGACCGCGTCGACCTGCCGCGGCCGAGCATCGACACCGGCATGGGGTTGGAGCGCGTCGCCGCGGTCCTGCAGGGCGTCCACGACAATTACGACACCGACACGTTCAAGGCGCTGATCGCCGCATCGGTTGACCTGACCGGCGTGCCGGCGGAAGGCGCGACGCAGGCGAGCCACCGCGTGATCGCCGATCACCTGCGCGCATCGAGCTTCCTTGTCGCCGACGGCGTACTGCCGTCGAACGAAGGCCGCGGTTATGTGCTGCGCCGGATCATGCGCCGCGCGATGCGCCATGCGCATCTGCTCGGCGCCAAGGATCCGCTGATGTACCGGCTGCTGCCGTCGCTGACCGCCGAGATGGGCGCCGCCTATCCCGAGCTGATCCGCGCACAGCCGCTGATTGCCGAGACATTGGAGCGCGAGGAAACGAAGTTCCGCCAGACGCTCGACAAGGGACTGCGCCTGCTCGACGAGGCGACGGTCGGGATGTCCGCGGGCGCGACGCTGCCCGGCGATGTCGCGTTCAAGCTCTACGACACCTTCGGCTTTCCCTACGATCTGACCGAGGATGCGCTGCGCACGCAGGACATCGCGGTCGACCGCGCCGGGTTCGATGCCGCGATGGCGCAGCAGAAGGCGGCGGCGCGCGCGGCGTGGAAGGGCAGCGGGCAGAAGGCGTCGGAGGAAATCTGGTTCGACCTCGCCGAAGCCAATGGCAGCACCGAATTCACCGGCTATGGCGCCACCGCGGGCGAGGGCCAGGTGATTGCGCTCGTCAAGGATGGCGTGCCCGTCGACGAAGCCAAGGCCGGCGACGAACTGGTCGTTCTGACCAACCAGACGCCCTTTTATGGCGAGAGCGGCGGCCAGATGGGCGACGCGGGCACGCTCGCGACGCTCGAAGGCGCCAAGGCTTCGGTCAGTGACACCGGCAAACCGCTCGGACGGCTGCATGCGCATCAGGCGAAGCTGGAGGCCGGCAGCCTGAAGGTCGGCGATACGGTCCAGTTGTCGGTTGATGCCGCGCGGCGCGACCGCATCCGCGCCAATCACAGCGCGACGCACCTTGTGCATGCGGCGCTGCGCAATCGGCTGGGCGGGCATGTGACGCAGAAGGGCAGCCTGGTTGCCGAAGACCGCTTCCGTTTCGATTTTTCGCATCCCAAGGCATTGAGCGCCGAAGAGATCGCCGACGTCGAATCGCAAGTGAATGCGCAAATCCGTGGCAACGAGGCGGTGACGACGCGGCTGATGACCCCCGACGATGCTGTCGCGGCGGGCGCGCTGGCGCTGTTCGGCGAGAAATATGGCGACGAAGTGCGCGTGCTCAGCATGGGGGCGGCGGACGATCATAGCTATTCGGTCGAGCTGTGCGGCGGCACGCATGTGCGGGCGCTTGGCGACATCGCCTTGTTCAAGATCATCAGCGAGTCCGCGGTTTCGTCGGGCGTGCGGCGCATCGAGGCGCTGACCGGCGATGCCGCGCGCCAGTGGTTGAACGGCCGCGACGAGGCGCTCAAGGCGGCGGCGGCGGCGCTCAAGACCTCGCCCGACGATGTGCCGGCGCGTGTTGCGCAGCTCGCCGAGGCGCTCAAGAAGGCCGAGCGCGAACTGGCCGACGCGAAGAAGGCCCTGGCTATGGGCGGCGGTGGCGGTGCGGCGGCTGGTCCGGCGGTCGAGCAGGTCGGCGATACGGCGTTCCTTGCGCAGGTCGTCGATGGACTCGACCCCAAGGATCTGCGCGGCACGGTCGACGGGCTGAAGAAGCAGGTCGGCAGTGGCGTCGCGATGCTGGTCGCGGTCAACGACGGGCGCGCTTCGGTCGCGGTTGGTGTGACCGACGACAAGACGGGCAGCCTCAGCGCCGTCGACCTCGTCAAGGCCGCGGTTGCGGCGCTTGGCGGGCAAGGCGGCGGCGGGCGGCCCGACATGGCGCAGGGCGGCGGACCCGACGGCGGCGCAGCGAACGACGCCGTCGCGGCGGTCAAAGCCGCGCTCGCTTGAAACCGACCAAGAAGACGCGGCGCATCGATCATGCCGAACGGCTGATCGCCGCGCCGCTGGTCGATGTCTTTTCGGCGTTCACGAGCGCGGCGAAGCTCGCGATATGGTTGCCGCCCGAGGGGGCGACAGGGACGTTCGAGCACGTCGACCTGCGCGCAGGCGGCGGCTTTTTGATGCGGCTGACCTTTGACGACGCCGATGTCGAGACCAAGAGCGACGACGATAGCGACGTTGTGGAAGTCTATATTCCGACACTCGACGACGGGCGGCTGGTGGTGTGGCAGGTCGAATTCGAGTCCGACGATCCGCGCTTTTCGGGGACGATGGAGATGCACTGGTATCTGTCGCGGCAGAGCGGCGGCACGCTGGTCACGATCGACGCGCATCATGTGCCGCCGGGGATTTCGGCGAAGGATCATGTCGAGGGGTTGAATAGCTCGCTGGCGAATTTGGCGGGGGTGGTGGAAGCGGTTAAGTAACTCCCCGTTTCCGCTTGCATCGAGCGAAGTCGAGATGCCCGTCAGTACGGCGCCACCCCGATGGGTGTCTCGACTTCGCTCGACACTAACGGAATTGGTGGGCAGCCCTAACCTTCGACCCCCTTCGCTTTCCCCCACGCCCGCGCGGCCGTGTAACCCAGATAACCCGTGCCGAAGAGCGCATAGAGCGACTCCGGTATGCCTGCGAGATAGGCGTTCATGCCGTCGGCGATCCCCTTTGCCATTTCGGGACGCGCGGCGGCGATCAGGCCCATCGGGATCGCCCACAGCAAGAGCACATACATGACATAGAGGAAGCTCGGCCGCGCGCGGCTGGTCCACGGGTCGGCGCTGTTCGCCTCGGCGACGATCGCAGTCATTCGCGTGCGGATCGCTTCCATCTCCTGGCTGCCCTCCATCTTCAGCAACTCAAGCTTGGCGCGGTCGCGCGCTTCGGGGTCGGGGATGATCTTGTCGATCAGCTTGGCGATGGGGCCGATCAGGCCTTCGATAATGCTCATGGTCCTTTTCCTTTTTGCTAGAGAATCCTCACAACTTCACTCGGAATCGACATGTTCGCGGGGTCAGTGCCCGCCGATGCGATTGGCCAGCCAGCCGTAGAGGAAGGCTTCCTGGCTCGGGCGGCGTTCGGCGAGCGCGATGTAGCGTTCGCCCTGCAGCGCCTCCATCGCGCGCAGGAGGACGGTTTCGCCGTCCTTGCCGCGCGCTTTCAGGAAACCGTCGAGCGCCGACAGCGTGCGCGGACCCACCTCGCGATCGACCGCGATGTCGGGATAGTCGCGCGCCGCGCGGTTGAGCGCGTTGAGCGCGCGCTGGAGGAAACCAGCCGCGGTGCCGGTGCCCATATTGACGCCGGTGTCGAACAGTTCGGCGGCGATTTTGGAGGCGCGCAGCGCGACCTTGTCGAAGCCGGGACGCAGCCAATAGAGGCGGCGATAGATCAAGGCGGCCTCGCCGCGCGGCAACTCGCGCATCGCGCCGGCATAGCCTTGCGCCCGCGCGACCGCCTCGGTGATCCCCCAGCAGGTCGGGCCGCCGCGGTCGGCGGGGTGGTTTACATATCGGCCTTCGCGGTCGATGACGGCATCGATCAAGATATCTGCATCGCAGGCAGACGGGTCTGGTCTTGGCATGATTCGCTCCTGTGGTTTGTTGGGCAGGTGAAACGAACCATATGGGAATATTGTAGGAAAGGATTTTCGCCATGCGGGCTTTGCAAATACGCGAATTGCTGTCCGATCATGCGGGGGCGGCGCTTGCGGATTTGCCCGTACCTTTGCCCGGACCCGGCGAAGTTCGTGTGCGGGTGCGCGCGGCGGCAGTGAATTTCCCCGATCTGTTGATGACCGGCGGTGGCTATCAGTTGAAGCCCGACCTGCCGTTCGTGTCGGGGCTGGAATTCGCGGGCGAGGTCGATGCAGTGGGTGAGGGTGTCGATGGCTGGGCGCCGGGCGACGCGGTGATCGGCGGCAACCGGTTCGGCGCGATGGCTGAATATGCCGTCGTTCCGGCGGCAAACCTGCGCCGCAAGCCCGAACGACTGAGCTGGGACGAGGCGGCCGCTTATCCGGTCGCTTATCTGACCGCCTATGTCGCACTGGTCCGCTGCGCGCGGGTCGAGCCGGGCGAGTGGGTGCTGGTGCATGGCGCGGCGGGCGGGGTCGGGCTGGCGACGGTCGATCTGGCGAAGGCGCTGGGTGCGCGTGTCATCGCGGCGGCGAGCAGCGCGGAAAAGCGCGAGGCGATTGCGCGGCTCTACGCGCCCGATGCAGTGATTTCCGCCGGGCCGGGATTTCGCGACGAGGTGAAGGCGCTGACCGGCGGTAAGGGCGCCGATGTGATTTTCGATCCGGTCGGGGGCGACATATTCGACGAATCGACGCGCTGTATCGCGTTTGGCGGACGCCTGCTCGTCATCGGTTTTGCGTCGGGGCGCATAGCCGAGGTGTCGGTGAACATGCCGCTGATCAAGGGCTTCTCGGTCGTCGGGGTGCGCGCGGGCGAATATGGCCGGCGCTTTCCCGATCGCGGAGCGGAGAATGTCGCGGCGATCGATGCGCTGGCGGCCGCAGGGAAAATCCGGCCGCACGTCCATGCTGCGCTCGACCTTGCCGACTGGCGCGAAGGCTTTGCGATGCTCGAGCGGCGCGAGGTGGTGGGCAAGGTCGTGCTGAAACCGTGACGAGCCGAAGTCGCTGCCATAGTTTTGCGACACGCAAGCTGCCATGTCCGCGGCGGGGCGTCCCGGCGCTATTGCCGATATGACCAAAGGACATGGAATGAAGAAATTGACGATGATCGCCGCCTCGATCGGCATGGCTGTTCCGGGCATCGCTGCCGCCCAGCCGCCGCAGGATGGCGGCCGCATGTTCGCGATGATCGACACCAATGGCGATGGGAAGCTGGACAAGGCCGAGATTACCAAGATGGCTGAAATGCGTGCCCAGCAGCAGGGCGATCCGACGATGGCCTCGCCCGAAAAGGTCGATGCCTTCATCAAGTTTCTCGATGCGAACGGCGACGGCGTGGTCGACAAGGCCGAACTGGCCGCGAAGCAAAAGGCGCGCGCGGAACCGCCGCCGTCGGCGGAGGAGGGCCAGCCCTAAAAGAGCGTCCAGAGCGGGTTGGCGGGGTCGGCGAGGAGTTTGGCGGTCAGGGCGAAGGACATGACCACAAGCAGCGGCCGCACCCCGCGCCCACCGAAACGGATCGCGAGCCGCGCGCCGAGCTGGTTGCCCGCGACATTGGCGGCGGCCATCGAGAGGCCGAGCAGCCACAGGACATGACCACCGACAATCATCGCGAGCAGGCCGGCGACATTGGTCGCGAGGTTGAGGAACTTTGCGTTGCCGATCGCGCGAACGAGCCCGAGCCCGCCGAGCGCGACGAGCGTGAGCGTCAGGAACGAGCCCGCGCCCGGGCCGAAGAAGCCGTCGTAGAAGCCGAGCGCCGTAACGATGAGGGTGAGCCCGAGCGGGCCGACGCGCGCATGGCGGTCGACGCTGCTCATCGGGGGGGCGAGCAGGAAATAGAAGCCCATCGCGATGAGCAGCAGCGGGACGAGCGCGGCGAGGAAATCGGACCGGACATATTGGACCGCGGTCGCGCCGAGCACCGAGCCGGCAAAGGCTCCCGCCGCGGGCCATGCGAAGCGGCGAAGATCGACATGCCCCGCGCGCCAGAAGGTCAGGAAGGCCGAGCCGGTGCCGATCGTGCTTTGCAGCTTGTTCGTCGCGATCGCCGAGACCGGCGGAACGCCGACCGCCATCAATGCGGGAATGGTGAGGAGACCCCCGCCGCCCGCCATCGCGTCGACCGTTCCGGCGAGAAAGGCGACGCCGATCAGGAAGGCGAAGATTTCGGGGGCGAACTCCATGCCGGCGCTCCTAGGTGCGATCGCCTGGCTTGGCCAGTATGGAGCGGCGCCGCATAGCAATGCGGCAGACGCGCTGCGTCACACCGGCGTGTCGAGCTCGGCAAGGCGGCGCGGGAGAGTGAAGCCCGCACCGAAGCGGTCGCCGGGCTCCCCGATCATCTCGCTGCGCCCCGAATACCAGGCCTGCCCGGCGACCCGGACGCGCGACGCGGCATCGAGTCCGGTTCCGCTCGTCGCGGCGAGTGTCCCGACGAAGCCTTCGCCCGATACGCCCCGGATTTCGCAGCTGTCTCCCACTGTCATCTCGTCCTTCGCTGCGGCGAGCGCGATACGCGCCGTTACCCCGCTGCCGGTCGGCGAGCGGTCGATCTGTCCATCGGCGAAGATGCAAAGATTGTAGCTGGGCTGGCCGCCATGCATGCCGAGCGCCACATCGTCGGTCAGGATCGTGCCGTAGAGAAAGCCGAGATCGGGTTCGGTCGGATGGACGATGGGCCCGCTGGCACGGATCGCCTCGGTGATCGCGGTCGCGGCCTGTACGAGCTCTGCCAGCGGCGTTTCCATCAGCGACAGGCCGATGCGGCTCGCGGGCAGGATCGCGTAGAAGGCGCCGCCGAAAGCGATGTCGACGCGGACCGGGCCGAGGCCGGGAACCTCAACAGTCCGATCGAGCGCGCTCGCAAAAGATTCGACGCTCTCGAATGCGACACGGGTGACGCCGGCTTCGTCCGTCTCGACATCGACCTGGATGACGCCGCAAGGGGCCTCGAGCCCGAAGCGGGCCTTGCCGTCAACGCGCGCGACGCGCCCCGTGTCGACCGCCCAGCGGCCGATCGCGATGGTCGCGTGGCCGCACATCGTGCTGTATCCTTCTTGATGCGTGAAGAGCACGGCAAGGTCGGCCCCCGCTGCGCAGGGCTCGGTCGGGATCACGCCGTACATGCCGTCATGCCCGCGCGGTTCGAGCATCAGCATTGTGCGCAGGTGATCGAAGCGTGTCTGGGCATCGCGCCTTTTTTCCAGGATCGTGTTGCCGGCGAGTGGGGGATATCCGGCCTCGACGATACGGACGGGCTCGCCTGCCGTGTGCATGTCGACGATGCGGATGATCGTGGTTTCGCGATTCGATGTCATATCCGTATCTCAGTCGAGCGCGGCGTTTCAGGCAAGCACGATCTGCGCCGCCTGAAATAGGAAGGTCGCGCCGATGATCGTGACGATCCAGCGGCGGCTGGCGCGGAAGTGCGCGTCGCTGATGCGGTCGAGGATGGTGCCGCCGACCATGAGGACGAGCCCGCCCGCCATGCCGAAAATGCCCGAAAGGATGGAAGTCAGAAATGCGGCCGCAACGGCCAGAAGGCCCGCCTGCATATCCCCGCGCTTTCCGCTCGTGCGCTGCCCGCGCGTTGATGGGGTGGACGACGCCGATGCGTCGCGCCCGGCCCCGATGGCGCGCTATCCTGTCAGCACGCTGTCAGATTGTCAGTTAAATTGGTCGGGACGAGAGGATTCGAACCTCCGACCCCCACACCCCCAGTGTGATGCGCTACCAGGCTGCGCTACGTCCCGACCGGCCCCCGTAAGGGCAGGCGAGGCCCCTAGCGCGGGTTGGCGGACGATGCAAGCGGGGATGGCGCGTTATTGCCTCGATTGACGGGGCGGGGTTGATATGGCGGGTATCATTCCCATTTCGGCCACGCTTGCCAAGGGGGAGGGGCGCAGCGACCGGTTGCGCGGGGCTTCCCTGCGTGATAGGCGCCGCGCCATATTTGCGTGCCGGTTCCGCAAGGGGAATTGGCAATGCTTACGAACGGAAAGTTTTTCACTCATGTCGACGCAATTGCTTCTGACCCAGGCGGCCGGATCGGGCGGCGGGGCTGCCGGTTTCCTGATGCTGGTTCCCTATCTGCTGATCTTCGCGGTGTTCTGGTTCTTCCTGATCCGCCCGCAGCAGGTCCGCGCCAAGGAACATCGCGCCAAGGTCGCGGCGGTGAAGCCGCGCGACCAGGTCGTGACCGGCGGCGGCATCGTCGGCAAGATCACGCGCGTCGACGATGATTTCGTCGATGTCGAAATCGCACAGGGCGTGAAGATCAAGGTCGTCAAGTCGACCCTCGCCGACGTCCTGCAGCCCGGTGGCAAGCCCGCCAACGACTGACGCGGCGGGCCCCGCGTCCTTCGCGGTCCCGCTCTTGCTATCGGATTTCTAGACCATGCTCGATTTCCCGCGCTGGAAGACCATCGGCATCAGCATCATCCTGCTGCTCGGTATCCTTTTTTCCATCCCCAGCTTCCTGCCTGAAAAAACGAGGGACAGCCTGCCGTCGTTCCTGCAGGCGAAGGTCAATCTGGGCCTCGACCTTGCCGGCGGCAGCCACTTGCTGCTTGAAGCCGACATCGCCGACCTTCGCAAGACGCAGCTCGCGAATATGGAGAAGACCGTGCGCGCCGCGATGCGCGGCGAAAGCGGACCCGACGACGATATCGCGATCGGCGAACTGTCGACCGCGGGCGGCAAGATCAGCTTCCTCGTCCGCGATCTCGCGAAGCTCGACGAAGCTCGCGAGCGGCTGTTCAGCGAAACGCGCGGCGCGCAGCTGACGGGCCAGCGCGACTGGAACATCACGGTCGTCGATTCGACGCGGATCGAGATGACCCCGACGGGAGCCGGGCAGGCACAGGCCGTCGCGAACGCGATGGATACCGCGCGCGATATCATCGACAAGCGCGTCAATGCGCTCGGCACGCGCGAACCGACGATCATTCGCGAAGGCGACGACCGCGTCGTCGTGCAGGTCCCCGGCCTGCAGGACCCGGCCGCGCTGAAGGAACTGATCGGCAAGACCGCACGGCTTGAATTCCGAATGGTCGACGCCAACGCCGACCCCGCCGAAGCCGCCGCGGGCCGCGTTCCCGTCGGCAGTGAAATCGTCCCCTATGCCGAGGGCGAGGGCAGCGGCGCCGCGTTCGAAGTGCTGCGCCGCCAGGTGATGATCAGCGGCGAGCAGCTGATCGACGCCAAGCAAAGCTATGATCCCCAGAACAACCAGCCGGTCGTTTCGATCCGGTTCGATTCGGGCGGGTCGAGCACCTTTGCGAAGGTGACGGCGCAGAGCGTCGGCAAGCGTTTCGCGATGGTGCTCGACGGCAAGGTGCTGTCGGCGCCGTCGATCAACGAACCGATCCTCGGCGGCAGTGCGCAGATTTCGGGCAGCTTCAGCGTCGCGAGCGCCAACGCACTGGCGATTTCGCTGCGCTCGGGCGCGCTGCCGGTGAAGATGACCGTCGTCGAGGAACGCACGGTGACCCCGGAACTCGGTGCCGATTCGATCCGCAAGGGCGCGATCGCGGGGATCATCGCCACGGTGTCGGTGCTGGTGCTGATGCTCGTCGTTTATGGCCGCTTCGGCGTCTATGCGTGCGTCGCGCTGGTCTTCAACGTCTTCCTGATCATCGCGGTCATGGCGGCGTTCAACGCGACATTGACGCTGCCGGGGATCGCGGGCTTTGTGCTGACGATCGGCGCCGCGGTCGACGCGAACGTGCTGATCAACGAACGCATACGCGAGGAACTGAAACGCGGGCGAAAGGTGTTTCAGGCGATCGAGCTCGGTTATTCGGAAGCCAGCCGCGCGATTTTCGACGCGAACGTCACCAATGTCATCGCCGCCGCGTTGATGTTCTGGTTCGGTTCGGGCCCGATCAAGGGCTTCGCGGTGGTTCTGACCATCGGGATCGTCACCAGCGTCTTCACCGCCGTTACCGTCACGCGCATGTTCGTAGCCCATTGGCTGCGGACCAAGCGCCCGACGTCGATCAATATTTAAGGGAGCGAAACGATGCGCTTGCTGAAACTCGTTCCTGACGACACCAACATCGATTTCCTGCGGTGGCGGAAAGTCGCGTCATTCATGAGCTTTTTCCTCGTGGCCGTGTCGATCGCACTGGTCGCCGTGAAGGGCCTGAACCTCGGCGTCGACTTCGTCGGTGGCCAGTCGGTTCGCGTTGAATTCACTCAGGGGATGCCGCCAATCGACGAAATTCGCGAAAAGGTCGGCGACATCGGCCTTGGCGAAGCGACGATCCAGCAGTTCGGATCGGACAAGGCGGTGTCGATCCGCACCGCGCTCCCTGACGGCGACAAGGCCGCCGCCGAGCGCGCGGGGCAGCAGCTGGTATCGGGCATTCAAAAAGCCTTCCCGACCGCGAAGACCGGCTCGGTCGAAACCGTTTCGGGCAAGGTCTCGGGAGAATTGATACGAACCGGGGCGATCAGCCTGGGCCTCGCGATCCTCGGCATTTCCATATATATATGGATACGCTTCGAATGGCAGTTCGGCGTCGGTGCGCTTGGCCGCCTGTTCCATGAGGTATCGCTGACCTTCGGCCTGTTCGCGGTGACGCAGATGCAGTTCGACCTGAACAGCGTCGCGGCGCTGCTGACCATCGTCGGCTATTCGCTGAACGACACGATCGTCGTTTATGATCGAATTCGCGAGAATCTGAAAAAATACCGCAAGATGGAGATCGTTCCGCTTCTCAATCTCAGCATCAACGAAACGCTGTCGCGTACGGTCATGACGACGGTCGCCATGGTCCTGGCGCTCGGCATGCTGTTGCTCTTTGGCCCGGACGTGATTTTCGGCTTTACCGCGGCAATGCTGTTCGGCGTGTTTATCGGCGGCTATTCGTCGGTGCTGATGTCGACCCCGGTGCTCGTGTGGCTGAAGGTCGGGCCGCACAGCTTCGTGCCGCGCACGACGGCCGGGATGGACGGCGGCGAGCGTGTCGAGCGCAAGGACGACGGCGCGGTCGTCTGAGGCCCGTAGCTTTTAAAAAACGGCGCCGGCCTGCTCTGCGAGTGGGCCGGCGTTGCCGTATCTAGCGACTTGCGCAGCGGCGGAGATGCGCGGCGAGTTCGCGGCCGTTGCGGCCCCAGTCGAAGCGGCCGCCAAGGCTGGCCGCGACGTCGGACGGTGAGGGCGGATTCGCGAGGATTGCCCGCACGGCTTCGGCAATCGCGCCCGGTGTGCGCGGGGCGATCCGCCCGGCGATTGGCGACGTTACCAGCTCGGCGGCGCCGCCCGCGTCGCTGATCACGATGGGCGTGCCGCAAGCGAGCGCCTCGACCCACGCATTGGCGAGGCCTTCGCTGACCGACGGCATCACGACAAGGTCGGCGGCGCGATAAAGCTGCGGCAGGTCGGCGTTGGCGACGGGGCCCATGAAGTGGACGCGGGTTGCGACACCAAGCTTTTGCGCGAGCGAGCGGTAACGGCCTTCCTCATCGCCCGCGCCGGCAAGCCAATAGTGGACGTCGGGCAGCGCGGGCAGCGCCTCGATTACAAGCGCCTGACCCTTGCGTTCGATCAGCGCGCCGACGGTGAGGATTGCGGGGCTGGCGTCCATGCCGAGCGCTGCGCGCGCGGCGGCACAGTCGCCGGGGTGGAAGCGTGCGGTGTCGATGCCGGTGTAGTGGACGGCGACTTTCGCCGGGTCGATGCCGATCGCGGCCATGTCGCCGCGCATCGCTTCGGAGACGGCAAGCAGGCCCGCGGCTTTCCTGCCCGCTTCGATCACCTGCGACTGCGTCGCCGGGTCATGGCCGAAGTGGCTGATGTCGGCGCCGCGCGCCTTGGTCGAAAAGGGGAGGCCGAGCGCGTCCGCGACACGCATCGCGGCGGGGCCATCGGGATAGAAGAATTGCGCGTCGATCACGTCGAAGGACTGGCCGCGCACCCCAGACAGCACGGCGTTTGCGACTTTTGCCGGATTGAATCTTGCTCCGATCCGCGGGATCAACGTGAAGCGCGGGCGGAGGACGGTGAGGCCGTTCCAGCCCTCCCTTCGCGGGAGGCTACGGAGCGCGCGATAGCGTTTGTGGAGTGAGAGCGGGAAGGGTGGCAAGCCGACCGGCGCGACGATCGTGAGGTCGATGCCCGGCTGCGCCGCGAGCGCGCGCAGGCTTTTTTCGACGAACAGGCCGAAGTTGGGCCGCGCGGCGTCGGGGAACAACGTCGCGATCGACAGGACGCGGAGTGGCGGAGCGGCGGACACTCAGAGCGTGCGGAGCAGGCGGACGGCGACAGCGGCCCACGGCGGGTTGCTAACGACCTGCTGGCGCTGGCCGGTGCCGAGCGGGAGCAGGTGCAGCTTTTCGCCGTCGACGTTGAGCAGGCGCGCGAAAAAGAAGCGGCCGGCGGGGCGCGGAACGAGCAGGTCGCGGTTGAGCACGCTCGCCCAGTCGCCCTCGATGCGGCGGCACCAGATTTCATCGCCCGCGCGATAGTCGCCGATCGACGAGGTGACGCGCACCGCGACCATATCCTCGCCCGGGCGGGCGGTCAGCGCCTGTTCGACGCGCGTCGGCGCCTGTGCGCCCTCGGCGCCGAGCAGCGCCGTGATCGTGAGCTGCGTGTCCTGCGGTAACTGGACGAGTTCGGCGGCGTCGACGCCGAGCGCCGCGGCGATGCGGTTCATCCAGCCGAGCGAGAGGGTGCGCGTCCCCGTTTCGAGGCGGCCGATCGTCTGCGCCGTCGTCGGCGGAACGCAGCGCTGGCCGACCTCCTCGAGCGTCAGGCCCTTGGCGCGGCGGACCGAGCGGATGCTGTTGATCATCGCAAAACCCTCAAATAACCAAATCGGTTTCTTCTTTCCTACAAAATATTCCAGTGTCAAGCCCGGCGTGCAGCAAAGGAGAATCGCATGACCGCACGCCGCCTCGAAACGCATCTTCACCCCGACGACCGGATCGATCCGGGCAAGGCGGGGCCGCAGGTGATGCGCCATGTGACGGTCAACGTCGGCGAAAGCCCGATCGCCTGGCTGGCATCGCGCGGGCTGCTGACGGCGGCGCAATTGGGTGCGGGCGAAAGGCTGCGCGGCGATTATGAGCGCGCGGGGCTGGCGGCGCGGGTGACGATGCGTTGGGATGCGGCACCGCCGGGAAAGAACCGCGGCGGCGCGCGCGCGTCCGACGCGTCGCTGGCGCGGATCGATGCGCATCGGCGCTTTCACGCGGCGCTCGACGCGGCGGGACCGGGGCTGGCCGACATCTCCTGGCGCGTGATCTGCGCTGGCGAGGGGATTGGCGGTGCGGAGAAGGCGCTCGGTTGGCCCGCGCGGTCGGGCAAGCTGGTCCTCGGGCTGGCGCTCGACCGGCTCGCGCGGTTCTACGGGACGGGGTGACGCTATTTACGTCGGCGCTTCGGCTTCATCCTTGCCATAGGTGTTCGCCACCCGCTTCGACGCCATCAGATAGGTCGTCCAGATCGTTGCCCAAATAGCCGCCTTGGCGCTCGACCACAGGGCGTCGACAAGCATGCCGCCCGCGACCTTGGAAAAGAGAAGCGAGGTGACGACGGCATCGATGACGGCGGGAAGCAGATAGAGGCACCATAGTCCCACGATCACGATCCCGACCGTCGACCAGCGATGGACCGCAACGAGCCGGTAGGCGAGATAGAGCGCCCCGACGACGCAGATTGCGGCGAGCGCCCAGCTGAACTGCACATAGGTAGGCACGTTCGGGCCGAGTAGTTGCGCCATGATCGCGGCGTGGGTGACGGCCGCCTTTGTCTCGAACAGGATTCGGATCGGCGTGGCGATGCCGAGGATGAAGACGAGAAAGCCGAGCCAGCCGCCGACGCCCCTCAGTTCCTGCTGTCCCTGATATTCGGCCATGCCCCGCTCCCCCCTTTGCCCGCCGACCTTTTGGGAGAGGTCCGGCCGCCGTGCAAGGGGTTAGCCGAGAGCTTCGACCTCTTCGGCCAGCGCGAGCCAGCGGTCTTCGGCGGCGGCTTTCTCGTCGCGGAGCGCGTTGAGCTTTGCGGTCAGCGCATTGAAGCGCGCATTGTCGCGTGCGAAAAGGTTGCCGTCCGACAATTCGGTTTCGGCCTGCGCCATCTCGGTCTCGATCTCTTCGATCCGGCCGGGCAGCAGGTCGTAGTCGCGCTGGTCCTTGTAGCTGAGCTTCTTGCGCGCGGTCGGCGGGGGCGGCGGCGCGGCGGTCGCGGCCTTGGCTTTTACGGCGTTCGGCTTGATCCGCTTCGCTTCCCAGTCGGCATAGCCGCCTGCGACGATGTCGACCTTGCCCGATCCGTCAAGGCCGAGCGTCACGGTGACGGTACGGTCGAGGAAGTCGCGGTCGTGGCTGACGAGCAGCACGGTGCCGGCATAGTCGGCGATCACTTCCTGCAACAGGTCGAGGGTTTCGAGGTCGAGGTCGTTGGTGGGCTCGTCGAGCACCAGCAGGTTCGATTCGCGGGCGAATTCGCGCGCGAGGAGGAGGCGCGAGCGTTCGCCGCCCGAGAGCGCACCGACGCTGGCCTCCATGACGCCGGGGTCGAAGAGGAATTCCTTCAAATAGCCCTGGATATGTTTTTTGACGCCGCGCACCTCGACCCAGTCGCCGCCGTCGGAGAGGATGTCGCGCACGGTTTTGTCCGGCGACATCAGGCTGCGCTGTTGGTCGATGATGATGCCGTCGAGCGTCGGGGCGAGGGTGATGCTGCCTTCGTCGGGCTGGATTTCGCCGGTCAGCAATTTGAGCAAAGTCGATTTGCCCGCGCCGTTCGCGCCGACGATGCCGATGCGGTCGCCGCGCTGGACGCGGAAATCGAAATTCTTGATGATCGTGCGGTCGCCGAAGCTTTTCGACACGCCCTCGGCGACGATCACCGATTTCGAACGCACGTCGTCGTTGGCGAGGCCGAGCTTGGCGACCCCGGGGCCGCCGATCATCGCGGCGCGGGTCGCGCGCATTTCCTTCAATTTTTCGAGGCGGCCCTGATTGCGCTTGCGGCGCGCGGTGACACCGCGTTCGAGCCAATGCGCCTCGAGCCGCAGTTTCGAATCGAGGCGCTGGGCGGCGCGCGCTTCCTCGGCCGCGACGGCGTCGCTCCATTCCTCGAAGCCGCCGAAGCCGATTTCCTTGCGGCGGATGCTGCCGCGGTCGAGCCACAAAGTCTGGCGCGTCAGCCGAGTGAGGAAGGTACGGTCGTGGCTGATCGCGACGAACGCGCCGGTGTAACGCGCGAGCCAGCTTTCGAGCCAGTCGATCGCGGCGAGGTCGAGGTGGTTGGTCGGCTCGTCGAGCAGCAGCACATCGGGGTTCTGCGCAAGCGCACGCGCGAGCGCGGCGCGGCGGCGCTCGCCGCCCGAGGCGCTGGCGGCGGTGCGGCTCATGTCGATGCCGAGCTGGTCGGCGATCGCCGCGACCTCATAGGCCTCGGGCGCGTTCGGCGCGGCGACGGCGAAATCCATCAGCGTCGCGAAGGGACGGAAATCGGGCTCCTGTTCGAGCATCACGACATGCGTGCCCGGGACGATCACGCGCTTGCCCTTGTCGGCGTCGATTTGCCCGGCGAGCAGTTTGAGCAAGGTCGTCTTGCCCGCGCCGTTGCGGCCGATCAGCGCGAGCCGGTCGCGTTCGCCGACATAGATGTCGAGGTCCTGGAACAGCCAGCCGCTGCCCTGCACAAGGCCAAGGCCTTCATAAGATAAAATCGGTGCTGCCATGATGAACGGCTCGCTACTGGCGCGTTCAGCATCATGCAAGCGCGCAGCGCACAAAGGCCGGAACGGGTTCGCTCCGTCTGCGTTACGGGGCGGACATAACAGATGACCGAAAGCCCGGTTCACAGGAGAATGAAATGACGAAGCAAATGTTCGCCGTTATGGCAACCGGACTGGCGCTGATGGCGGCAACGCCCGCGCTTGCTCAGCAGGGAGGTTCGACGGTGACAGCAGCAACGACCCAGGGCCCGATCCTGTCCTTTGCGGTCAGCGAGGAAGTGCGTTCGCGTCCCGACCAGGCGACTGTGGGCGCCGGCGTGACGACGACCGCGCCTACCGCGGTCGAATCGATGCGCGCGAATGCCGCGGCGATGGACAAGCTGATCGCCGCCGTAAAGGCGCGCGGGATCAAGGCCGAGGATATCCAGACGAGCGGCATCAACCTGTCGCCGCAGTATGACTATAATAATCGCGGTGATGGCCAGCCGCCGCGCTTCCTCGGTTATCAGGTGTCGAACAGCGTGCGCGTGACGACGTCGAAGATCGAAGACATCGGGCCGCTGCTCGACGCACTGGTCGCCGCGGGCGGCACGAACATCGACGGCCCGTCGTTCGGCATGAAGGATCCCGACGCGCAATTGGTCGGCGCGCGCGGCACCGCGATCAAGGCGGCCGAAGCGAAGGCGCAGGATTATGCGCGCCTCGCGGGCTTCCGCGGCGTCGAGCTGGTGTCGATCAGCGAAGGCGGCAGCTTTGGCCCGCAGCCGCCGATGCCGATGGTGCGCATGGCGATGGATGCCGGTTCGGCGAAGGCCACGCCGGTCGAGCCCGGTCGCGTCGCCAACACGCTGACGCTGAATTTCCAGTATCGTCTGGTGAAGTAAGCCAAAGATAGGCGTCGCCCCAGCGAGAGCTGGGGCCGCTATCGACCTTGCGCTATGTCGCGAGCGATCCCAGCTTTCGCTGGGATGACGTCAAATCGCCAACTCCCCCTCGGCCCATGGCCAGGGCCGTTCGCGAAACCATTTGGTGATGATATATTTGCGGCCCTTGCGGACCTTCATCCCGTGATGAAGCGTGTCGGGGTTCGCGGTGCCATCGAGATGGACATTGTTCCACGCGAGCAGCTTGCCCGCCTCGGGCTGATGCATCTTGCCGGTCGCGAGAAAACGCGTCGCGCCGCCGGCATCGGGTTCGTTGAGATAGATCATCAGCGTCCAGCTGCGCTGCCCCGGTATCGCGCAATAGGTTTCCCAGTCGGCGCCGTGCGGATCGAAATAGTCGGTGTGCGCCTTGAATTCCTGTCCGACGTCGTAGCGCTGGCCCTGCATCGGTTCGCCATATTCGCGCGGGATGCCGGTAAGGTCGTGGAGGCGATTGTTGACCGCGATCACGACCGGATCGCGGTGATCGAGGTCGCAGGTCGTGCTGGTGCGAAAGGCGTCGTCGCCGTTCGGGTCGGCGATCGTCGAGGGCCGGACATCGCGGTCGATTTGCGCGATCAGCGCGGCGCAGGTTTCGGCGTCGAGGAAGCCCGACAGCATGAACTGTTGCAGCTTTGGCGTTGGCGCGCGGCGGATGCCGGGGACGGCGGCGAGCCGCTCGGCGGTGCGGTCGGCGCCCGAGGTCGCCATGTCGACATGTTCATTCGCAGCCATGGCGCGCTTTTTAGCAGGGAAGCGCGTGCGAACAATGCTTGACGAGCGGGGGGATGCGCGCCTATTCGCCGCGCGCTGTCGAGGGTGCTTCGCGCGCCGCTCTTCGCTTATGTGGCGACCATAGCTCAGTTGGTTAGAGCGCCGGTTTGTGGTACCGGAGGTCGCGGGTTCGAGCCCCGTTGGTCGCCCCATTTTCTCTATCTTCGCGCACATGCGGGATTTGGGGTGACTCTCAGCCCCTATCGGATTATTGCGTCCTAACGTAATTTTCTAATGCGAGGATGAGTTTATGTCCGCTGTCTGGGATTTCGCCGATTTCGACGATCATGAACATGTCCACATGTTCCGCGATCGCGCCAGCGGGCTGACGGCGGTCATCGCCGTTCACTCGACGCACCTCGGCCCCGGCGCGGGCGGCGTGCGTTACTGGCATTATCCCCAGCGCGCGGCGGCGATCACCGATGCGCTGCGCCTGTCGCGCGGCATGAGCTACAAGAATGCGATGGCGGGGCTGCCGATGGGCGGCGGCAAGGGCGTGATCCTGGCCGATGACGGGGCCGCGAAGACGCCCGAACTGCTCGCGGCATTCGGCCGCGCGGTCGAATCGCTCGGCGGTGCCTATGTCACTGCGGAAGACGTCGGCATCACCGACGCCGACATGGTCCAGATTTCGAAGCACACCAAGCATGTCAGCGGCCTGCCGGTGGCGAGCGGCGAGGCGGGCGGCGATCCCGGTCCGCTGACCGCGCTCGGCGTGTACCTCGGCATCAAAGCGGCGATTCGCGAAGGGCTGAACACCGACAGCGCGAAGGATGTCCGGATCGCGATCCAGGGCGTCGGCAGCGTCGGCGGCGGTGTCGCGCGGCGGCTGGCGGCCGAGGGCGCGAAACTGACCCTCGCCGACGTCAATCTGGCGCGCGCGAAGGAACTCGCCGACGAACTCGGCGCCGAGCTCGCCGATTCGGCGGCGATCATGGAGGTCGAGGCCGATGTGCTGAGCCCGAACGCGCTCGGAGCGATCCTGACCGAGGCGAGCATCGAGAAACTGCGCGTGCCGATCGTCGCGGGCGGCGCGAACAACCAGCTAGCGACCGGCGCCGACGGCCAGCGCATCCACGACCGCGGCATCGTCTACGCCCCCGATTATGTTATCAACGCAGGCGGCATCATCAACGTCGCGCTGGAATATCTGGGGCAGGGCAGCCGCGAGGAAGTCGAGAGCCGCATCCACCTGATCCCCGGCCGGCTCGCCGAAATCTGGGCCGAGAGCAAGGCCAGCGGTACGCCGGCGGCGTCGGTGGCCGACCGGATGGCGCAGAAGCTGATCGGGCGGGGCTAACTCTTGAGCGTCGCCCCCGCGAAGGCGGGG
>NZ_JBQENY010000012.1:0-151472 GCF_052044915.1 Sphingopyxis sp. 22461 | reverse complement strand
CAATCGCCGCCCGCCACTTTTTTCTGAACGAAACGATAGCCTTGTTTATTTTGCCGCGAGGAATTCATCGATCGCGCGATTGACCGCATCGGGCGCCTCCCACGGCACGAAATGGCCGCAGCCGGGGACTCGGACGATCGTCACGTCGGGCACGAGTTCCTCCATGCCGTCGAGGTTGCACGGCGGCAGCGCGACATCGTCGAGCGCCCAGATGACGAGCGTCGGGATGGCCAGTTTCGGGAACGGCACCGCGGGCGGCTCGGCATAGGGTTCGTCCATCGCGGGCACGTTGATCGTCGAACCGCGATACCAGTTGATCATCGCGCGGCAGGCGTCGCGATCCTCCCAGTCCTTCAGCAACCGGCCGATCTCGTCGGCAGGCTGCAACCCGCCGCTCGGCACACGCCCGGCAAAGGCATGGGCGAGAATGCCCGCGATGCCATGCTCCTCGATGATCGTGTCGCTCGCCGGATCGCGAAAGGTGCGGATATATTGGCTCGCCGCGCGCTGATCTTCATTGGTCGCGAGGAGACGCTGGAAAATAGCGGGATGCGGTGCGTTGGCGATCACCGCACGCGTGACCCGCCCCGCCCACGCGGGATGGAGTCCGCCCGGCTGGCCGCCGAGCGCGACGCCCCACGCGATCGCCCCGCCCCAATCGTGACCGACGATCGTGAACTCACCGACGCCGAGCGCATCGGCGAGCGCGAAAATATCGGCGATCAGCTTGTCGGGCGTGTAGGATTCGGCGTCCTGCGGCTTCGACGAGCCGCGATAGCCGCGCTGGTCGGGTGCGATGCAGCGAAAGCGGCCCGCGAATTGCGGCAGCTGATGACGCCAGGTCCGGTGCGATTCCGGAAAGCCGTGGAGGAAGATAAGGACAGGCGCGTCGCGCGGTCCCATGTCGACGACGTCGAGTTCGACTCCCGTCGCAAGCTTTACGCGCTGCTGTTCGAAATCGCCGATCATCCATTTCGCTCCTTTGGTTTCTTTTCGAAACCAATCTGGCGAGGATCGTTGCGACTGGCAAGCTGGAACAAATGGCGGGGTCGTTGGGCGAAGGAGACAGGGAAGCCCGGCGTGTCCGCTATGGGGTGGTAAGCTGTCGCATTTCCCCTTCTTCGTCATCCCCGCGAAGGCGGGGATCCCGCTGGGCGGCGGCGAGAAAGAAGCGGGATTCCCGCCTTCGCGGGAATGACGGGAATTGGTCGGAACCCGACCTACGGATAGCTTACCGTCTTCGGCACTTCGGGAATCGGGATGAACTCCTCGCTGTCGCCGGGGACGAGCGGGAATTTGCGGTCCTTCCAGTCGTGCTTCGCCTCGTTGATCCGGTCGCGCGACGAGCTGACGAAATTCCACCACACATGGCGCGGCGTCTTGAACGCCTCGCCGCCGAGCAGCATCACGCGCGCGTCGGTTTCGGCGCGGAGCGTCATCGCCTGCCCGGGCTTGAGGATATAGAGGCTGTAACGGTCGAGCGCTTCACCATCGAGACTCGCGTCGCCGAGCGCAACCAGCACCGCGCGCTCGTCCGCCTCGGCGTCGATCGGGATCGTCGCGCCGGCGTTCATCAAGATGTCGGCATAGATGGTCGCGGCGTGCTGGGTGATCGGCGAGGTCGCGCCCCACAGGCTGCCCATGATGACGCGCGCCGATACGCCGCTGTCCTCGACCAGCGGCAGATCCTCCTTCGCGACATGCTCGAACGCCGCGTCAATCTCTTCCTTGCCGTCGGGTAGCGCGAGCCAGGTCTGCATACCCGAGATCGGCGAACCGGTCGCACGCTCGGCCACGGGAGTGCGCTCCGAATGGACGATGCCGCTGCCCGCGGTCATCAAATTGCACGCCCCCGGGCGGATCGTCGCGAAGGTGCCGATGCTGTCGCGATGGTCGATCGCACCTTCGAACAGATAGGTGACCGTCGCAAGATTGATGTGCGGGTGCGGGCGCACGTCCATGCCGCGGCCGATGTCGAAATGCGCCGGACCGAACTGGTCGACGAAGATGAAAGGGCCGACCATCGTGCGCGCCTTGTTCGGCAGCGTGCGGCGCACTTCGAAGGCGCCGAGATCGTGAGTCGAGGGAGTGATGATGTCCATGGTCAGTCCAGTCTTGCCAGCGTCAGCCGCGTCTTTTCGGTTTCGACATTACCGGTGTTGAGGGTCGAATTCGGTTCGAGGAGGAGCACCTGACATTCGCCGTCCAGCGCCTCGGGGCAATGTTCGACGCCGTGCGGGACGATGATGAACTCGCCGGGCTCGACGATCACATCGCGGTCACGAAACGCCATCTTCATCCGGCCGGCGACGACGAGGAAGAGTTCGTCCTCGATATCATGATGGTGCCAGTCGAACTTGCCGTCGAGCTTGACCAGCTTGACCTGAAAATCATTGATGTCGCCCGCGACGCGCGGGTTCCACGCGTCGGGAATTTTCGCAAAGGCGTCGGCGAGGTTCACCTTGTCGGGCATCGTCATTCTCCGGGCGCGGTCGCCTTGATCGCGAGCGCGTGGACGCGCTGGCCCGGCAGGTCGCCGAGCGCCTTGTTCACCGCGCGCTGGCGCGCGACGCGGTTCTGCCCGGCAAAGCCCGCCCATTCGATGCTCAGGCTAAAATGCGACTCGCCGCTGCCGTCGTCGCCCATATGGCCGTGGTGGCTGGCGCTGTCGTTGCTCAGGATGAAATTCGCGTCGGGAAAGGCTGCGCTGAGCAGGCTTTCCATCTCTTGCTGTACGGGGCCTTTGCTGCTCATGGGGTTGACCATAAGCGCTTCGTCGCCAAATTATAAGACCTCCAACGCCTCTCGAAAGTCTGTTGTGCCTTCTTCTGCACGCCCGTCCCGTTTTCATGGCCGCGTCCCCCGCGAGGAGTCCTGCGCCGCGCCCGGGTGCCGCGAACCCGGCGAATTTCGCGCGCCGATGGCATGGACGCGCTCGCCCGACGGCCCGCCGCAATATCGCTGGCTGTGCCTCGACCATGTGCGCGAATTCAACGCGGGCTATAATTTCTTCGACGGCATGACCGCCGACCAGATCATGGAGGCGCAGTCGCCGACGGCGGGGTGGGAAACCGAAAGCCGCACCTTCCGCCCCGCGGGCAGCGCCGACCTGCCGCCGCGCTGGGCCGATTTCAGGGACCCGATCGACGCGCTGGGCGCGCGCTTTCGCCAGCGGATGGACGAGGCGCGGCGCGAGGCGAAGAATCCCGGCCTGTCGCGCGAGGAGCATGCCGCGATGCAGTTGCTCGCGCTGCCAGCCGACGCCGACCGCGCAGCGCTGCGGCGGCGCTACAGCGAACTCGTCCGTAAATATCATCCCGACCGCAATGGCGGCGATCGCAGTTTCGAAGCGCGGCTGGGTGAGGTAGTCCAGGCGTATCAATTGCTGAGAAAGACAAAGGCTTTCGCATAGGGAGACGCACGATGACCGACCTCGACGAAGCACGGATCGAAGTGGTGCGCCGGCACATGGCGCTCGAGATCACGCACGATTGGGACGGCGTCCTCGCGACCTTCGACCACCCGCGATACGAATTGATGGGCCCCGGCACGATCTTCGACGGCGAAGCGGCGGTGCGGTCCTATTTCGCCACGTCGCGCGAACCCTTTCCCGATCAGGCGAACGAGGTCATCGCGATCGCCGCCGACGCGGACACGAACACGGTGCTCGTCGAATTCTGGCTGACCGGCACGCACACTGGCCCGCTGAAGCTCGGCCTGCGCACGATCGAACCGACGGGCAAGGCGTTCCGCATTCGTATGGCCGCGAGCTTCGAATTCGCGCCGGGCGGCGACAAGATCGTCTGCGAACGTCCCTATTATGACCAGTCGGCGGTGATGAAGGCGCTCGGTTTGCTCTGAAAAGGCGTTGCAAGCCGCAACCCATGACGATACCGCGCTAGCACTCTTCCCTCTCCCCTTGGGGGAGAGGGTTGCGAAGACTCGCGAACTTGTTCGCTAGTCGAAGCTGGGTGAGGGATATGCGAGCCGCAGGCTCGCGCGAAGCTTCGCTTCGCCCACCCTCATCCAACTTCGCCTAATCGCGTCGCGATAAGGCTGCGTATCCTTCTCCCCTCAAGGGAGAAGGGAATAAGATTTGAAAGCGATCGAAGACATGACCGATATTCCGAACAGCCTTCCCGACCACCACGGCTCGACGCTGCTTGCGGCGCCCGATGTCGAAGTCGATGCGCGCGAGCTGTTCGGGGTCGATATCGACATGAAGGTGCCGGCGTTCAGCGAGGCCGACGAGCGCGTCCCCGACCTCGATCCCGCTTACGTCTTCGACGGCGATACGACGCTCGCGATCCTCGCGGGCTTCAAATATAACCGCCGCGTGATGGTGCAGGGCTATCACGGCACCGGCAAGTCGACGCATATCGAACAGGTCGCCGCGCGGCTCAAATGGCCGTGCATCCGCGTCAATCTCGATGCGCATATCAGCCGTATCGACCTTGTCGGCCGCGACGCGATCGTGCTGCGCGACGGCCAGCAGGTCACCGAATTCCGCGAAGGCCTGCTCCCCTGGGCACTGCAGACGCCGACCGCGCTCGTCTTCGACGAATATGACGCGGGCCGCCCCGACGTGATGTTCGTGATCCAGCGCGTGCTCGAGACCGAGGGCAAGCTGACCCTGCTCGACCAGAACCGCGTGATCCGCCCGAACCCGCATTTCCGCCTGTTCTCGACCGCGAACACCGTCGGCCTCGGCGACACGAGCGGGCTGTATCATGGGACGCAGCAGATCAACCAGGGCCAGATGGACCGCTGGAACATCGTCGTCACGCTGAACTACCTGCCCGCCGCGACCGAAAGCGCGATCATCCTTGCGAAGGTGCCGAACACCGACGAGACGACCGTCGCGAACATGGTCAAGGTCGCCGACCTGACGCGCCAGGGCTTCATCAACGGCGATATCTCGACCGTGATGTCGCCGCGAACCGTGATCAGCTGGGCGCAGAATACCGCGATCTTCAACAATATCGGCTTCGCTTTCCGGCTCTCGTTCCTCAACAAATGCGACGAGGCCGAGCGGATGATCGTCGCCGAATATTATCAGCGCGTGTTCGGCGAGGATCTGCCCGAGAGCGTCGTCGGCAAATAAGCGAACCGGGCGCCAGCGCATCCGCCGGATCGATTTCTCGCTTCCAAAGCCCGCCATCCTCTGCCAGCGTCGGCGAATGTGTCAGGCTTTTCAAAGATGAACCCGCGGTGCGAATGACGCGCCTGCTGGCCGCGCTTGCCCTTGTCCCCCTGTCGGGGTGCAGCATCGCGGCGGTCGATTATGGCAAGATCCGCCATGCCGACTATGTCGCCGACCCGCGCTGCACCGCGCAGCCGGGCGCGGTGGTCGATGGCGAAGCGCTGCCCTATTTCTTCGCGACGAGCCGCCTGCCCGATTGCCGCACCGCCGATATCGAGCTGCTCCACCATCGCGGCAACCAGATGCGCTACGGCCGCTTCAACGCGCCGCGCGAGGTCGAGGTCGGCAAGAAAGAGAAGCTGCTCGCGCCGATCGCCTTCCAGACCTCGGCCGACTGGTGGCGCGCGCTGCAGGCCGAGACCGACCGCAAGCAGGGGCGTGTCCTGCTCTATGTCCACGGCTACCGGGAGAATTTCTCGACGACGTCGAAGGATGCGGCGCAGATCGCGCGCATGACGGGGTTCGACGGCCCGATCATCGAATATAGCTGGCCGTCGCAAGGCAAGGTCCTGAGCTATGTCGTCGACGAGACGAACATGTACCACGACGTCCGCAATTTCCGCGACTTTCTGAAATCGCTCGCCGAACAGAGCTGGGTGAAGGAGGTCGTGGTCGTCTCGCACTCGCTCGGCGCTCGGCTCGTGGTCCCCGCGATCGCCTATGTCGACCGCACGTCGAGCAGCGCCGACAGCAGCAATATCTCGAACATCATCCTCGCCTCACCCGACATCGACCGCGAAACGTTCGAGCGCGATATCGAGGAGGAAGTGCTGTCGGCGCGGCGCGTCGCGGCGGGTCGCCGGATCACCGTCTATACATCGCGCGCCGACAAGGCGCTCGCCGCGTCGCGCGCGATCCACGGCTATCCGCGATTGGGCTCGCCCTATTGCTTCAACCCGTTCGAGGCGGCCGAGCTGAAAGCCAAGGGATTGCCCGAGCGCTGCTACCCCGCCGCGCGCGCCGGCTTGACCGTCATCGACACGACCGACGTGTCGCGCGGGTCGACCGGGCACAGCAATTTCCTGCGCAGCGCCGTTGCGTGCTGGGACTTCATCGATGTGGTCGCGAACAAGCGCACGCGCCCCGAGCGCGCCGCGACGATGTGGGCGCATGTGTTCCGGCTGCTCCCCGACCCCGCCGTGCCCAAGGACGGCGACGATGCGATCTGTCACCGGACGCCCGAGATCGAAGAACCGCTGTAAGCGGCTAGAAGCCGCACATGATCGCGAAATTGGTGAGCCAGACGACCGGCCCCGCGCCGGTCCACAGCCACAAACCGCCCGCCGCGATCAGGATAAAGAGCGCGAGCGCCACCCCGTCCTGCCGCGCGAGTTTCACGCCGGTTGCAGCCGCTTGACCGGCGCGTCGGCGATCGGCAGGTGGACGAGCCCCGCGAACAGCCCGAGCGCGATCGAGAAGCCCCACGCGATATTATAGCTGCCCGTCGCGTCGAAGATCAGCCCCGCCATCCACGCGCCGAAGAAGCTGCCGAGCTGGTGGCTCAAAAACACGATGCCATAGAGCATCGAGAGATAGCGGATGCCGAAGATGCGCCCGACGATGCCGCTGGTGAGCGGCACGGTGCCGAGCCACAGGAAGCCCATCGCGGCCGCGAAGACGAGCGCGCTCGCATGGCTCAAGGGCAGGAAGAGGAAGAGCGCGATCACCGCCGAGCGTGCGGTGTAGAGCGCCGACAGCACATATTTCTGGCGCATCAGGTCGCCCGCGCGGCCGAAGACATATGAGCCGAGGATGTTGAACAGCCCGACGAGCGCGAGCACCTGCGCACCGATCTCGATCCCCAGCCCCTTGTCGTCGAGATAGGCGGGAAGATGCGTCGCGATGAAGGCGATGTGGAAACCGCAGACGAAGAAGCCAGCGTTGAGCAGCCAGTAACCGCGGTGAACGGCGGCCTCGCGCAGCGCCTCGCGCGCGGTCTGCTCCTCGGCCTGCAGCGTCCCGGGCGTGTCGGTACGACCCGCAACGCCGATTGCGAGCAGGCCGCACAGCGCGACGAGCCCCGCCATGATCCACAAAGTCTGGTGATAGCCGATGTCGCCGAGCAACATCGACGCGAGCGGCACGACGAGGAACTGGCCGAGCGAGCCGCCCGCGGTGACGATACCGAACGCGCTGCTGCGCTTTTCGGGGCTGACGACGCGCCCGACCGCACCGAGCACGACGACGAAGGTCGTCGCCGACTGCGCCATGCCGATGAGCAGGCCAAAACTGATATGCAGCCCGATCGCGTCGGTCGCCAACGCCGCGCCGATCAGCCCGAGCGCATAGAGCAGCGCCCCGCCGAGCACGACGCGCCCCGCGCCATGCTTGTCGGCGAGCGCGCCGACGAAGGGCTGAACGAGACCGAAGAGCAGGTTCTGGAGCGCCATCGCGAGCCCGAAGTCGGAGCGGCTGATGCCGATATCGACGCTCATCTGCGGCAGGAACAGGCCGAACGACTGGCGCACGCCCATCGCGAGCGTGACGATGAACGCCGCGCAGGCGATGACGACCCAGGGCTTTTTCATGGGGGAGAGTGCGGGGGAGGACATAGGCCGCGGATGCGCCTCCCTTCCGTTTGCGTCAAGCGAGCTTAGCTATATTCCCACCAAGCCAAAAGCTGGGTAGCAAAGCAAACCCTCCCCCTTGATGGGGGAGGCAGCGAGACTTGCCAGCTTGCTGGCTAGTCGCAGCGGTAGGGGTGTGGTTGCGCCATGAAAAGAACGCCACCGGATGGCTCCACCCAGCGGGCAAGGCGATTGCGGACGGACATGACGGACGCCGAACGCAAAATCTGGACGCTGCTGCGCACGGCCTTTCCGGATTGGCGCTTCCGCCGCCAAGTCCCTATCCGCCAATATATCGCCGACTTTGCCAGCCACCGTGCCCGGCTCGTAATCGAAATCGACGGTGGCCAGCACAATGAAAAAATTGATGGCCCGCGCACGGCGATCATCGAAAATGACGGCTATCGCGTGGTTCGTTTCTGGAACAATGATGTGCTCGCCAATATTGACGGTGTCGCTACCCTTCTGACAAAGGCTTTGGACGAGACGTCACCCCCACCCAACCCTCCCCCATCAAGGGGGAGGGCTTTAGAAGACCGCCCCGCACGATGACTGCCCAATCTCCCCTCGACGATTTCAAGGCCGCCCTGTCGAGCGTCGCGCGCGCGGTCACCCGCGATGCCGAGGTCGAGGTCGGCTTTACCGCCGACGCACCCGCGCAGATCGGCAAGGCGATCAAGGTGCCGACGCCGTCGCGCACGCTGCCCGCCGATCAGGTCGCCGAGGCACGCGGTTTCGCCGATTCCTATGCGCTGCGGATGAAGCATCACAGCGAGAAGCTGCACGCCGCGGCTCGCCCCGCCGATCCGATCGCCGCCGCCGCGTTCGACGCGATGGAGCGCGCGCGGGTCGAAGCGCTGGGCGCGCGCCATATGAACGGCATGCGCGGCAACCTTGCCGCCAGCCTCGCGATGCGGATGCGCAGCGATCCGATCAGCCGCGCGCAAGGGCGCGAGGATGTGCCGATTTCGAGCGCGCTCGAACTGATGCTGCGCGAGGCGCTGACCGGCGAGCAGGCGCCGCAGGGGACCGAGACCGGGCTGTCGCTGGTGCGCGAATGGATCACTAACGAGGCGGGCGGTGACCTCACCGCGCTGTCGATGCTCCTCGACGACCAAGCCGCCTTTGCCGAAACCGCGAAGCTCGCGCTGCGCCACCTCGACCTGATCCAGAGCGACGAGCCCCTGGAGGAAGGCAGCGAGGACGGCGGCGAGCAGGACGAGAGCGAAGCCGAGGAAAGCCAGGAAGAGCAGGAAAGCGAAGACGGCGGCGCCGGTGAAAGCCAGGTCGACGCGCGCGCCGAAATGGCGGGCGATCAGGCCGACGACGGCGACAGCGACCCCGACGCGCAGGAAATGGAAGCCGACGGCGAGCCCGAAATGGGCGGCGAAGGCGACGAGGGCATGCTGCCCGTGCGCCCCAACCGCCTGCCGAGCGACATTCCCGATTTCAACTATCTGCGCTTCACCGAAAAACACGACGAGATCATCGCCGCGACCGAGCTGTGCGATGCTGACGAGCTGACGCGGCTGCGCGCCTATCTCGACACGCAGATGCAGCATCTGCAGGGCGCGGTGACCAAGCTCGCCAACCGGCTGCAGCGCCGGTTGATGGCGCAGCAGAACCGCGCGTGGGATTTCGATCAGGAGGAAGGCCAGCTCGACGCCGCGCGGCTCGCGCGCGTCATCGTCTCGCCCGGCCAGTCGCTGTCATACAAGATCGAGCGCGATACCGATTTCCGCGACACCGTCGTCACCTTGCTGATCGACAATTCGGGGTCGATGCGCGGGCGGCCGATCAGCATCGCCGCGATCAGCGCCGACATTCTCGCGCGCACGCTCGAACGCTGCGGCGTGAAGACCGAGATTCTGGGCTTCACGACGCGGACGTGGAAGGGCGGGCAAAGCCGCGAGGATTGGCTCGCCGCGGGGCGCCCCGCCCACCCCGGGCGCCTGAACGATCTGCGCCACATCATCTACAAGCCCGCCGACGAACCCTATCGCCGCGCGCGCAAGTCGCTCGGGCTGATGATGCGCGAAGGGCTGCTCAAAGAGAATATCGACGGAGAGGCGCTGACGTGGGCGCACAGCCGCATCATCGGCCGCCCCGAAGAACGCAAGATATTGATGGTAATTTCGGACGGCGCGCCGGTCGACGACAGCACGCTGTCGGTGAACCACGGCGCCTATCTCGACCAGCATCTGCGCCAGGTGATCGACTGGATCGAAAACCGTTCGCCGGTCGAGCTGTGCGCGATCGGCATCGGCCACGACGTGACGCGCTATTACAGCCGCGCGGTGACGATCATGGACGCCGAGCAATTGGGCGGCACGATGGTCGAGCAGCTCGCGGGGCTGTTCGACATCGACTAGCGCGCGGGAGCCGTCACCTCGCCGGGGCCGGCGATATGACGCGTCAAGGCATCGACCAGATAGGCAAAGACACGGTCGAAGCGGCTTAACGAACGCAGATCGGGGTGCATGAGCAACCACATCTCGACCTCGGGCGCGAAATCGGCGGGAAGCAGACGCACCAGTCCACCCGACAGCGGCGCGTGGCACACGCCGATACCGCACCCCGCCCGGATCGCCGCGAGCTGCGCCATGTCGCTATCGGACCGCAGCGCGAAGTCGTCGCGCGCGATGCGCTTCCCCGCCACGCGAAAAATATCGGTGTAGGCGAACGGGCGGTCGAACCCGATCAGCCGGTGCTCTCGCAGATCCTCGGTCCGCTCCACCGCCGGCCGACCGCGCAAATAGGCGGGATGGACATAAAGGCCGAGCTCGAAGGCGCCGATCCGCGTCGCGACCAGCGCGTCCTGTCGCGGGGGCGCCATGCGCACCGCGATGTCGGCCGCCCGGCGCATCACATCTTCGTCGCTGTTCGATACCGCGAGCTCGACCACGAGCCCCGGCCACCGATCCATCATGTCGCGTATGATCGGCGGCAGAATCTCGGCCGCGGTCACTTCGCTGGCCGCGATCCGGATGCTTCCTTCCATGGCATCGCGGCCACCCGACGCCGCACGGGTCAGCGCCCCGGCGGCATCGGCCAGCGCCCGCGCATGCGGCATCAGCGCGAGCGCGGCGTCGGTCGGGGACAGCCCGTCGGGGGTGCGAAGAAAAAGGCTTTTGCCCAGCGCCGCTTCGAGCGTCCTGATATGACGGCCCATCGTCGGCTGGCTGATCCGCAACCGCCGTCCGGCGGCGGACAGCGACCCCGCCTCCATCACCGCGAGGAAGCTTCGGTAAAGCGACCAATCCACATCTCTTATCATTCATATGTGAATGGCAGATATGGCAATTTATGCAATATCGTTGCCGCGTGTGGCGGCCTAGGGCGAGCCATCAGGAGAAAATCATGCCCCCACAATCGCTCAACATCTTCACCCAGGCTTGCGCGCCGCTTCCCGAACCGATCCGCGCGACCGGCCCCGCGGCCGAACGCTACGCCGTCGACGTCGCCATGGCGGGCGCGCTGCTCGGAATGGAGCGGCTCGGTTGTAACATCTTCGTTGTGCCGCCCGGGAAACGCGCCTTCCCCCTTCACAACCATCATGCGACCGAAGAGCTTTTCGTGATCCTGGAAGGCACCGGATCGTTCCGGCAGGGGAATGATTCCGTCCCGGTCGGGCCGGGGGACATGCTGGCCTGCCCCGCCGGCGGGGCCGACAGCGCGCACCAGATCGTCAACGACGGAACGCAGCCGCTGCGTTATCTGGCGATAAGCACCCGCCCCGAGCTCGACGTCATCGAATATCCCGACAGCGGCAAGACCAGGGTGATTGCGGGCGGCACGGGCTTCGACCTGCTGGTCGGCCGCGATGCCGCGACGCCGGGCTATTGGGACGGCGAATAGTCGCGAGGTCATCCGGCCGTCGATCGAACGAAAAAGGGGAACGGCAACACCGCTCCCCTTCCCTGCTTCGTGAGGCCATCCGGCCTGTGCCGAAAGCCCCCTATTTCTTCTTGCCGGTCCACGCCTCCGGATCGAACCCTTCGAGCGTGTCGCCCTTTGCCCCGGCGGCAATCTCTTCCGCGGTCAGGAACTTGATCGCGACGCCGCCGGCCTTGGTGCTGCCCCAGCTCATCGCCGTGATCCGGCTGTCGCCATATTTGGCGCCGATCACGGCATCGGCGCCCAGCTTTTCGCCGCGTTCCCAAATCTCGTTGTAGATCTTCTGCTGCGATGCTTCCTTGCTGAAAATTGTCGCCTTGCGGACCCCCGCAGTCACCACGCCGATGATCTTGTACGGCTTGTCGGTGATGTCATAGGGGAAAACGGGCACACCCATTTCCTCGTTGACCATCACATAGGCGACATCCTTTTTCTTCGCGATTGCGGGTGTCGAAACCGCAATTGCGGCGATGCTCACCACCGCCAGAATCTTTGCATATTTCATCGTCTGCTCCCCCCTGGTTAACCCGCAACAATTCTCTCTCCTTTTCAACCGGGTCAACAAGATTCTGGCTTGGCAACTTCGCCTATTCATGGCCTATCTGACGCGGGGTTGCAGGGGGCAGACAATGGCATTGATATTCGGCGCGGCGGTGGCCGCTTTACTTGCGGCGTCGGCACAGTCCGCGGCGGCCGTCGAAACAAGCAATGCAGCAGAACCGGCCCCGGCGATCGCCGCCGAGCCCGCCATCGCGCCGCTGGTCCTGAAACGCGATACGCCGATTCACTTCATGGTGGTGTCGGAGGTGACGACGAAGACCCACACGCAAGGACATCGGTTCAGGTTGCGCGTCGACAAGCCGGTGCTCATCGACGGCGCCCTCGCGCTGCCCGTCGGCACGACGGCGTGGGGCGAAGTACTGGCCGCGAAGAAGAGCGGCAGTGCGGGTAAATCGGGGTCGCTGGAGGCGCGGCTGCTTTATGTCGACGTCGAGGGATACCGGGTGCCGATCAGCGGCAGCAATACCGCCAAGGGTGCGGGCGGCGGCGCCGAGACCGCGCTGGGCGTCATCGCGCTGGGGCCGCTCGGCCTGCTCGCCCGAGGCAATAATGCGAAGATCAAGGCCGGCGAGCTGATGACCGGCTTTGTCGAACAGGACACCGAAATTCCACGCCCGAAGCCGGCCGCACGGTGAAACAACATCGCGCCTTTCTTGCCGCGATCGGACTGGTCCTTGCATATCCGGTCGTCGGCGAAGAGCCCGGTCCGGCACCTGCCGCATCGGCTTCACGCCTCCACGTGCCGTCGGGCACCTTGATCGAGCTTGTCACGCGCGATGCCGTTTCGACCAAGAAGAATGAAAAGGGCGACCTTCTGTATTTGAAAGTCGCGGTGCCCGTGATCGTCGACGGGGCGACCGCGATACCCGCCGATACCGTCGTCGTCGCTCAGCTGACGCGCGCCGAAAAGCGCGGTGCGTTCGGCCGGTCGGGCAAGCTCGACGTGCAACTGCTCTACGCCGAATTGCCCGGTGGCCCGCTCCGCGTCAGCGGTACGCTGGAGGCGCGCGGCGAGAAGGATGGCGGCGACGACGCCGCGACCGCCGCCGCCTTTCTGCTCCTGCCCTTTCTTTCCACCGGCCGCAGCGCCGAAATCCCCGCCGGTTCGGCGGCTTCGGCGCGCCTCGACCGCGACATATGGGTCGATCGGCGCTGACCGGACACCGCCCGAACGCGCTGGCCGCGCGCAGGGTGACAACGGCTTTTGCCCTCGTTACAACCTCTTCCCGGTGCAGCAGGGACTCGCGGCCTGACGACGAGAGCCACTGTATCAACATATGTGCTGAGGGGTCGCCGGCATGACTTGGGGCCGCATCGTCTTGGTGCGTGGCTGAGGGGGCGACTGACATATGAAAAAAGCATCCGACCTGTTCATCGAGTGTCTGGAGGAAGAAGGCGTCGAATATATTTTCGGCGTCCCGGGCGAAGAGAATCTCGACTTTCTCGACAGCCTGTCGCGCTCGAAGAAGATCAAGCTGATCCTGACGCGGCACGAACAGGGCGCGGGCTTCATGGCCGCAACTTACGGACGCCATACGGGCAAGACCGGCGTGTGCCTTGCGACATTGGGTCCCGGCGCAACCAACTTCGTCACCGCGGCCGCCTATGCCCAGCTCGGCGGCATGCCGATGATGATGATCACGGGCCAGAAACCGATCAAGAAATCGAAACAGGGCCGCTTCCAGATCCTCGACGTCGTCGCGATGATGGGGCCGATCACCAAATATACGCACCAGATGGCCTCGTCGGACAATATCCCGAGCCGCGTGCGCGAAGCCTTTCGCCTCGCCGAGGAGGAAAAGCCCGGCGCGGTGCATATCGAACTGCCCGAGGATATCGCCGACGAACATACCGACAGCCTGCCGCTGAAGCGCAGCCACTCGCGGCGCCCGAACGCCGATGTGAAATCGATCCGCGAGGCGGTGAAGGCACTCGAAAATGCGAAGTCGCCGGTGCTCGTCATCGGCGCCGGCGCCAACCGCACAATGACCGGCCGCATGCTGCTGCAATTCATCGAAAAGACCGGCATCCCCTTCCTGACGACGCAGCTCGGCAAGGGTGTGATCGACGAGCGGCATCCGAAATTTTTGGGCTGCGCTGCGCTGTCGTCAGGCGATTTCGTCCACCGCGCGGTCGAGGCGTCGGACTGCATCGTCAACCTCGGCCATGACGTGATCGAGAAGCCGCCCTTCTTCATGCAGCGCGGCGGCCCGACCGTCATCCATGTGTCGAGCAAGACTGCCGAGGTCGATCCGGTCTATTTTCCGAACATCGAGGTGATCGGCGATATTGCCAATGCCGTGTGGCAGATGAAGGAGGATATCGTCCCCAACGGCGGGTGGAAATTCGATCATCTGCTCGCCTATCGCAAGGCCGAGGTCGACCATACGACGCCGCTGGCGAAGGACGAGCGTTTCCCGATCTTCCCGCCGCATCTGGTGCAGTCGGTGCGCGACGCGATGCCCGACGACGGGATCATCTGCCTCGACAATGGCGTGTACAAGATCTGGTTCGCGCGCGGCTATACCGCGTGCAAGCCGAACACCGTGCTGCTCGACAATGCGCTCGCGACGATGGGCGCGGGGCTGCCGTCGGCGATGATGTCGGCGATGGTCTATCCGGGGCGCAAGGTCATGGCGATCTGCGGCGACGGCGGCTTCATGATGAACAGCCAGGAGATGGAGACCGCGGTGCGGCTTGGGCTCAACATCACCGTGCTGATCCTCAACGACAACAGCTATGGCATGATCCGCTGGAAACAGGCGAACATGGGCTTCAAGGATTGGGGGCTGACCTATGGCAACCCCGATTTCGTCAAATATGCCGAGGCTTATGGTGCGCACGGTCACCGCGTCGAGAGCGCGGCGCATCTGAAGGAATTGCTGGCGCATACGCTGAGCACGCCGGGTGTGCATCTGATCGATTGTCCGGTCGATTATTCCGAGAATGACCAGATTTTGAACAACGACATCAAGCGGCTGTCGAAAGAATTGTAATTCCTGCTTCCTGTTCCCCGGCGAAGGCCGGGGCCCAGAGCGCCTTTGCGCTATCGTCGCGCGTTCTAGCCCTGGGCCCCGGCCTTCGCCGGGGAACGGAGAGGTGAAAAATGAAGTTGAAAGACGTCTATCCGCTCTATCTCAACAACAAGGCGGTGCAGCCGAACACCGACCTTGAGGTGATCGACAAGTTCACCGGCGAGGTCGCGTTCCGCACCGCGCTGGCAACCCCCGATGTGATCGATGAGGCGATCGCGGGCGCCGTCCGCGCAGCCGAGCCGATGGCGCGGCTCGCGAGTTTCGAGAAGCGCGATGTGCTCACGCATTGCGTCGGGCGGTTCCAGGAGCGGTTCGACGAACTCGCTTATGCGCTGTGCGTCGAGGCGGGCAAGCCGATCGCCGACAGCGAGGGCGAGGTCACGCGCCTGATCGACACCTTCCGCATCGCCGCCGAGGAAGCGACGCGCAATTATGGCGAAGTCCAGCCGCTCGACATTTCGGCGCGCGCCAAGGGCTATATGGGGATGTGGAAGCGCGTGCCGATCGGGCCGTGCAGCTTCATCTCGCCGTTCAACTTCCCGCTCAACCTCGCCGCGCACAAGATCGCGCCGGCGATCGCGATCGGCTGCCCGTTCGTGATGAAGCCCGCGTCGCTCACGCCGCTCGGCGCGATCATCATGGGCGAGGTGCTCGCCGAGTGTGACATCCTGCCCGAGGGCGCGTTCAGCATCCTCCCCGCGACGCGCGCCGGCGCCGACCTGTTCACCACCGACGAGCGGCTGAAGCTTCTGTCCTTCACCGGCTCACCCGGCGTCGGCTGGGACCTCAAGGCAAAGGCGGGCAAGAAAAAGGTCGTGCTCGAACTCGGCGGCAATGCTGCGGTCGTCGTCGACAAGGACGCCGACCTCGACCATGCCCTCGCGCGGATCATCTTCGGCGGCTATTACCAGTCGGGGCAAAGCTGCATCCATGTGCAGCGCGTGATCATCCATGAAGAGATTTACGACAGGTTCCGCGACATGCTGACCGCAAAGGTCAAGACGCTGAAATCGGGCGATCCGAAGCATCGCGACACCTTCATCGGCCCGATGATTTCGGTCAAGGAAGCGCAGCGGCTGAAAGGCTGGATCGACGATGCGGTCGCCGCGGGCGCGACGCTGCTCGCGGGCGGCGGGTGCGAGGGCAATATGCTGGAGGCCGCGCTGCTCGAAAATGTGCCGACCGATACCGACGTCGTGCACGAGGAAGCGTTCGGCCCCGTCGTCATCCTGTCGAAATTCACCGACTGGGAAGCCGCGCTCGCCGAGGTCAACGACAGCAAGTTCGGGCTGCAGGCCGGGCTGTTCACGCGCGACATCCATAAAGTGCTCGACGCGTGGGATCATCTCGACGTCGGCGGCATCGTCGTCAATGACGTGTCGAGTTACCGCGTCGACAACATGCCCTATGGCGGGGTGAAGGATAGCGGATTGGGGCGAGAGGGCGTGCGCTTTGCCATGGAAGATATGAGCGAAATCAGGAACCTGGTCATTCGGCGAACCTGATTGGATCATGGTTAACCGGATATGTGTCAAATAGGCAACGTCACGGAAGTGACGCCAAACCGTCGCCATATTGTCGCGACTTTGAGTCGCAGGGTGTAACAAAACTCCTGTCTAGGCCGTGGGCAGCCCGAGGCTGCTTACGGAGTGTGACATGGCCACGATTTCGACCCTGCCCATCCCCGCGCGTTTTCCCGACCCGTTCACCAGCGACCCGCATATTCCCGAACGCGTGATCGGCGAGCGGCGCAGCTATCGCACCGTTTGGGTGAGCGACATTCACCTCGGCACGCGCGGATGCAACGCCGCGATGCTGATCGATTTCTTCGACCATGTCGATTGCGAGACGCTGTACCTCGTCGGCGACATCATCGACGGCTGGCGGCTCAAGAAACGTCATTTCTGGCCGCCCGAGCATAATGACGTCGTCTGGCGCGTGCTCAAGCGCGCGAAGCGCGGCACGCGCGTCGTCTATGTCCCCGGCAACCATGACGAAATGTGTAAGCCGTTCGACGGCTTCGATTTCGGCGGGGTCGATATCCGCCGCGAGGCGATCCACGAAACCGCCGACGGGCGGAAACTGCTGGTCGTACATGGCGACGAGTTCGACGCGGTGATGCTCGCTCACCGCTGGCTCGCCTTCGTCGGCGACGCCGCCTACACCGCGCTGATGAAGTGCAATGTGGTCGTGAACCGCATCCGCAGCGCGTTCGGCCTGCCCTATTGGTCGCTGTCGATGGTCGCCAAGCACAAGGTCAAGAACGCCGTCCAGTTCATCGGCCGCTATGAGGAAGTCGTCGCGCACGCCGCGCGCTCGCGCGGGGTCGATGGCGTCGTGTGCGGGCATATCCACAGCGCCGAGATGCGCGAGATCGAGGGCACCGAATATTATAACGACGGCGACTGGGTCGAAGGCTGCACCGCGCTCGTCGAACATCACGACGGCACGATGGAAATCCTCCATTGGGCCGAAGAGGTCGCGAGCCGCACCGCGCCGACGCCGCTGAAACTGCCCGCCCCGGCGCGCGCTGCATGAGAATCCTGATCGTCACCGACGCGTGGGAGCCGCAGGTCAACGGCGTCGTCCGCACATTGCAGGCGACGGTCGGCGAACTGCGCGCCGCGGGGCATGAGGTCGGGGTCATTTCGCCCGACCTGTTCCGTTCGCTCCCCTGCCCCTCCTATCCCGAAATCCGGCTCGCCTTTGCCGGCTGGCGCAAGGTGGGGCGGCACATCCGCGCCTTTGGACCGCAGGCGATCCATATCTCGACCGAAGGCCCGCTGGGCCTCGCCGCGCGGCGCTGGTGCATCCGCAACAAATTCCCCTTCACCGCCGCCTATCACACGCGCTTTCCCGAATATGTCGCGGCGCGGTTGCCCGTCTCACCCGCCTTCGTATGGCGCTTCATCCGCTGGTTTCACCGTCCGGCGCGGCACATCATGGTCGCGACGCGCAGCCTGGCGCGCGAACTCGCCGACCAGGGCCTCGGCCAGACGATGATGTGGGAGCGCGGGGTCGACCACGAGCTGTTCCGCCCCGATCGCGCGCCGCACCCGGCCTATGCAGGGCTGGCGCGGCCGATCCAGCTTTATGTCGGGCGCGTCGCGGTCGAGAAGAATATCGGCGCCTTCCTCACGACCGACCGGCCGGGCACGAAAGTCATCGTCGGCGAAGGCCCGGCGCTCGCCGAGTTGAAGGCGCAGCACCCCAAAGCCCTGTTCCTCGGCAAGCTCGGCGGCGAGGCACTGGCCTCGGCCTATTCGGGCGCCGACGTCTTCGTCTTTCCCAGCCGCACCGACACCTTCGGGCTCGTCATCATCGAGGCGATGAGCTGCGGAACGCCGGTCGCCGCCTATCCGGTGCCGGGCCCGGGCGACATCGTGACGGGCGGCGCGGGCGCGCTCGATGAAGACCTCGGCCGGGCGATCGACACGGCGCTCGCGTGCGACCGCGCCGACGCCGAAGCGCTCGGCGCGCGGTACAGCTGGGCAAGCTGCACCGCGCAGTTCGCGAAGGCGTTGACCTTTGTCCCCTCGGAGCCGCCGCGTGAGACGATCGCCGGTGCGCGGGCTGCGGCCTAGAAAGTCTTGCGCCACTCCAGCTCGATATAGCGGCCCAAGGGGTCGATATAGCCCGGCTGGTAGTTGAGCGGCACGCGGCCGTTCGCGTCGGTGATCTTGCGCTGCGCATCGAAGATATTGTCGACCGCAAGACGCAGGCGCGATCCTTTCAGGAACGGCAGCTTCTCGGTGAGCTTCGGCTTCTGACCCAGATCCACGAAGAAGCGCAGGTTGAAGGTCGCGAGGTCGCCGAACTTCAGGTCGCCCGCGGTGCCGCCCGTCACCGTGCTGCCGCTGTCATATTTGGCGCTGAGCCGCACGCCCATGCCCTTGTTGAACAGACCGCCGTCGAGTTCGAACAGATGGCGGTTGCTACCGCCGCCGCTGCCCGTCGCCGACCCGTTCAAAAGATCGAGTTCGGGCACGCCCGGGCGGATCAGCACTTTGTCGGTCAGCTTGATCGTGTGGTAAAGCGAGACCTGCCAGCGCCCGCCCTGCGGCCCGCCGAACATGCCGCCGGGACCGCCGCGGCCGCCGCGACCACCCATGCGCGGGCCGCCGCCGCCACGCCGACGCCCCTCACCGGCGCCCGGTCCGCCGCCTTCGCGCGTGCCCGCACCTTCGGGACGTGCGCCACCGGGACCACCCGCGCCGCGGCCGCGCTGTTCCTGCTGGCCGAAACTCTTGCCGAAATTGAGGCCCCAGCGGATCTGCGAATTTTCGACCCGGTCGAAATTGACCGGCCGCTGGTCGAGCGCGAGCAAAACGCCGTTCGCATCGCGCGTCACGCGATCGGGGAAGGCCGCTTCGATCTCGGGGGTCAGCAACGGAAAGCTGTTCGCGGTGTCATAGCTTTTGTTGCTGTTGTAATTGACCGAGACATTCAGCCCCTCGAGCATCGGCGGCGACCAGTTGAGCCCGAACTTCAAATCGCGGCGCTGTTCGGCGAGCAGGAACGGGTTGCCGCCCGTCGTCGTCGTGATCTGCACCGTCTGGCCGGTCGCAAAGTCGTAATAGGTGACCGCGGGCGTCACCAGCGGCGCGGCGCCGAGCTGCTGGATGCCGGGCGCCGCCTCGTCCTGATTAAAGCTTGCGATCAGCGAGAGATTGTCGGTCACGCCCCAGTTGACGTTCGCGCCCCAGCTCTTGAGCGCCTCGAAATCGCTCGGGTTCTGGACCTGTCCGCTCAAAGTCAGCGAGACGCGGCCGATATTGCCGACCTCATATTCAGGGTCGAGCAGCGGCACGGTCAGCGAGCCGAACACGCTCGGCAAGTCGCGCGCGAGGTCGGTCGTCGTGATGCCATTGGCATTGTCCGACCGGCTGTCGAAGCGCAGCCCCGAATAGCTGCCCGTCATCGACAGGCGGATCGGCCCGGCCCAGCCGTCGGTCACCGTACCCGACAGGTTGGCGTTGCCGCCGAACGTCTGCTGGCTGCTTTCGAACCGGTCGCGCGTTCCGCTGATGCGGTCGGTGAAGGTCAGCTGGTCAGCGTCGGCATAATTACTCGACAGCGACCAGCGCCAGTCGCCGAGCATGCCGTTGACGCTGGCGGTGGTGGTGAGGTTGCGGCTGCGGCCGTCGCGTTCGAGCGGGTCGCCGACGCCGCCGACGCCGGGGCCGAGCAGCGACAGAGTATCAGTCTGGTCGAAACGCACGTTGATCGACGCGTCGGTCGTCTTGTTCAGGCTGCGCTGGATCGTCGCGTCGATCGAATATTCGTCCGAGGCACCGAGCAGGCTGCGCGCGGGTGCCTCGGCAGCCTGCGCCGGATCGTCGTAATCGAGATCCCGCTCACTTTCGAGCAGCATCGATTTATGTTCCCAGCCGGCGTTGACGTTGAGGCGTCCGTTTTCGCCGATCGCGAGGAAACTCGGCTGGATCTCGCTCTGGAAACGGCCGCCCTGCGTCGGGATGCCGCCTTCGCCCTCGACCGCAATCTGGCGGAAATTGGGCTTGAGCACCATGTTGACGACGCGCTCGTCGGCCGAATAGCCATATTGCAGCGCAACTTCCTCGGGGAACACCTCGACCTTCGCGATCGCTTCGGGGGGCAGGTTGCGCACTTCGCCGAAACCGCCGATGCGGCGGCCGTTGACGAGGATGATCGGCCGTCCGCCGCCGCGCCCGCGGCCCGAGCGCGTCTGCGGCGCGAGCGCGTCGAGCAGTTCGGAGACGTTCGACACACCATAGCTCGCGATCGCCGCCTCATCGAGTTCGGCCTCGGCCTTGATGTCGGTGTCGAGCTGGCCCGCGAGGCGCGGCGCGGTGACGACGATCTCGTCCTCGCTGTAGTCGTCATAGGCATCCTCGACCGTTTCGGGCGCGGCCGGCGCGGCCTCGGCCGGCTGTTCGGCAACCGCGGTGGCGGCCGGCGGGCCGATCGGCGCCTCGGCCATCGCGGGCAGCGCGAACGATGCGCCTGCGGCGAGCAGGGCGGCGCGTGCGGAAATGGTCAGGCGGATGTTATTCATTGGGGGAGAACCTTTGTTTCTTTTCTGTCTTCGTTTTTTTCTTCGCATGAGAGCGCTTAACCCTCGATGACGCCGCGCTTTGTTCGCGGTTCATTTATGTCGCGCAATTGTCGCAACAATGTGTCGATGCCCATGCCTGTTCGATAGGCCGTCCATATCGACCGCTGGACAGCATGAGCCTTCGCCCTTATCGGCCACCCATGCCGACTCCAGACTCTTCCGCTCCGCCCGAATCCATCCTGATCGTCGATTTCGGCAGCCAGGTGACCCAGCTCATCGCCCGCCGCGTCCGCGAGGCCGGCGTCTATAGCGAGATCGTCCCGTTCAGCGCCGCCGAAGCGGCGCTCGAACGGATGAAGCCAAAGGGCGTGATCCTGTCGGGCTCGCCCGCCTCGGTCCCCGCGGCCGGCAGCCCGCGCGCGCCGCAATCGATCTTCGATAGCGGCCTCCCCATCCTCGGCATTTGTTACGGCCAGCAGGTGATGAGCCAGCAGCTCGGCGGACAGGTCGAACCCGGCGGCGCCGATGGCGAACGCGACGGCGAATTCGGCCGCGCCTTCCTGACCGTCACCGAGCCGTGCGTGCTGTTCGACGGCCTGTGGGAAGTCGGCGAGCGCCACCAGGTGTGGATGAGCCACGGCGACCGCGTGACCCAATTCGCCCCCGGCTTCCGCATCGTCGCGATCAGCGACGGCGCGCCCTTCGCGCTGATCGCCGACGACGAGCGCCGCTATTACGGCACGCAGTTCCACCCCGAGGTCGTCCACACCCCCGACGGCGCCAAGCTGATCGCCAATTTCGTCCGCCACGTCTGCGGCTGCAGCGGCGAATGGACGATGGCCGAATTCCGCGCCACCAAGATCGCCGAAATTCGCTCGCAGGTCGGCGACCAGCGCGTGCTGTGCGGCCTGTCGGGCGGGGTCGACAGCGCGGTCGCCGCGGTGCTGATCCACGAAGCAATCGGCGAGCAGCTGACCTGCGTCTTCGTCGATCATGGCCTGCTGCGCATGAACGAGCGCGAACAGGTCGAGCGCCTGTTCCGCGACCATTACAACATCCCCCTCGTCGTCGTGGATGCCGAGGAACGCTTTATGAGCGGCCTCGCGGGCGTCACCGACCCCGAGAAGAAGCGCAAGTTCATCGGCGCCGAGTTCATCAACGTGTTCGAGGAAGAAGCGAAGAAGATCGGCGGCGCCGACTTCCTCGCGCAGGGCACGCTCTATCCCGACGTCATCGAAAGCGTCTCGTTCACCGGCGGGCCGAGCGTGACGATCAAGAGCCACCACAATGTCGGCGGCCTGCCCGAGCGCATGAACATGAAGCTCGTCGAACCGCTGCGCGAATTGTTCAAGGACGAGGTGCGCCTGCTCGGCAAGGAACTTGGCCTTCCTGACATTTTCGTCGGCCGCCACCCCTTCCCCGGCCCCGGCCTCGCGATCCGCATCCCCGGCGAAGTGTCGAAGGAACGCTGCGACATATTGCGCAAGGCCGATGCGGTCTATCTCGAGGAAATCCGCAACGCGGGGCTCTATGATGCGATCTGGCAGGCGTTCGCGGTGCTGCTGCCCGTCAAGACCGTCGGCGTGATGGGCGACGGCCGCACCTACGATCATGTCTGCGCGCTGCGCGCCGTAACCTCGACCGACGGCATGACGGCGGACATCTATCCATTCGACGCAAGCTTCCTCAGCCGCTGCGCGACGCGCATCATCAACGAGGTACAGGGCATCAACCGCGTGGTGTACGACTATACGTCGAAACCGCCGGGCACGATCGAGTGGGAGTGACGGTATCAATCGATATCAATCGACTACAATCGGTAGGAGCACTTCGATTGCGCGACTATTTTATTTCAGATGACCCTAAGTAGCAGCAATCACTGACAAAGCTGACGTGACCCGTTCACTCTGTCGGTTTGACGGGCGCAGTTCTGCGTTGACGGATTTTGGGCGCTGGCGTCACCTTCGCGCGATCTTCCAGACTGCTTTGGCGACGATCAGCGATCCAAGCCTCAACCTACTCCAAATCCCACACCACACATCGCGGCGTGAGATTGAATCGACGCGGAAACTCGCCTCGTCTTTCCATCTCAAAAATGGTGCTGTCAGCCAAGGGACGATGAGCTTGAGCTCGTTTCGGCGGATCATTCGGGGCAGTCCTGTGAATATCGCGCCGGCCCCTGAATTATTGACACGGTTTTCGGCAGAATGATCTTGGTAAGACATCATGACGATACGCACGCGATTAGGATTTTTTGCCATAGTTTCCTTCGCGGAGGCCATTGATATGCCCTGCACTTCCGACAGCCTCACTGACGCAATTGGGCGCCACCGAGCCGTTGCACGATCATGGCGGCCCCCACGCCCATAGCCCCCGTCAAGACGACCATTCCATAACGCCCGTTCCAGGCATCAAGGGCGTCGAGCAGCGTCGACGTCAGAATCGCGCCGCTGGCGCCCATCGGATGACCCTTCGCCAGGTGCCCGCCGCCGACATTGACGCACGACGGATCGGCGTCGCGGTCGCGGAGGAATTTGGCGATGGTGACGGCAAAGGCCTCCATGAATTCGATCCGGTCGAGATCCGCGAGACCAAGGCCGGCGCGCGCGAGCACCTTGTCCATCGCGGCGAAGCCAGCGGTCAGCGAGGCGGCCGGATCGCCGCCGCTTTCGGCAAAGGCGATCACGCGCGCGCGCGGGGCGGGGCCGAGCCCTTCGGCGCCAACGAGCGCGAGGCCCGCGCCGTCGCAGATCGGCGGGGCGTGGGCGATGCTGTGGAGCGGCTCGAAGGTCGCGCCGTCGAGCGCGCCGGCATATTGCGGCTGCAGGTCGCCGAAGGCAGGCGGCGCGGCGGCGAGCGATTCGGCCGTCGTCTGCGGCCGGATGCATTCCTCGCCGGTCAGTGCGCCGGTCGCGATGCGCGAATGCTGCAAGCGCGGGTCGGCATCCGCTGCCGCCGCCTTTTGCTGCGAGGCGAGAGCAACCGCGTCGAGCTCGGCGCGGGTGATGCCTTCGGCGTTCGCGAGCCGGTCGGCGGCGAGCACCGGCGGGACAAAGCGTGCGCGGGCCGGCAGGCTATCGTCGTCATAATAGGCCGCGCGGTCGCCCAGAAACGGGCTCCGGCTCATCGATTCGATCCCGCCCGCGAGGATGCACGCGGCTTCGCCGCTCGCGACCTTTGCGACCGCTTGACCGATCGCCGATAGCCCCGATGCGCAATAATTGTTGATGCTGTGCGCCGCCGTCGTGTCGGGCAGGCCCGCATGGAGCTTTGACACCAGCGCGATATGCCCGCCCTGCGCGCCGCTTTGCGTGACGCAGCCGAGGAGCAGCGCATCGGGATTGGCCGCGACATTGCCGCAGCGCGCCGCGAGCGCCGCCGCCTGCTGGCGCACGAGTTCCTGCGGGGTCAGCGCGGCGAGACCGCCATCGGGCCGCGCCTTGCCGCGCGGTGTCCGCACCGCGTCATAGAGATAGACGTTGGTCAAGAATCAGACGCCGACGACGAAGCTGACCGCGGTCGTTGCGCTGCCGCCGACGTTGAAGGTCGCGAAATTGCGCGCACCCTCGACCTGATAATCGCCGGCGTTGCCGGTGACCTGGCGCCAGCTGTCGAGCAGCATCCGAACCCCCGTTGCACCGACCGGATGGCCAAGGCCAATCAGCCCGCCCGACGGATTGACCGGCAGCTTCCCGCCGAGCGCAATCGTCCCATCCTCGACCGCGCGCCAGCTTTCGCCCGGCGGCGTGATGCCGAAATGGTCGATCGCCATATATTCGGTGATCGAGAAACAGTCGTGCACCTCGACCCCGTCGCACGCATAGACGTCGGGCATTTCGGCGCGGCGCAGCGCATCCATCATCGCCTTGCGCACGCTCGGGAAGACATAGGGCGCACCGCGGCTTCCCGCGACCTTGGTCGAGTAAAGCAAAGGCGCGGTCGAATGGCCCCAGCCCTTGATGCGCGGGATCGCGTCGACAGAAATGCCGCGCCGCTTCGCATAGGCTTCGGCAACCGCGTGCGAGGCGAGGAAGATCGCCGCGGCGCCGTCGGTGACCTGGCCGCAGTCGGATTTGCGCAGGCTTCCCTCGATTAGCGGATTGACCTCGTCATTCTCGCCGAGATGATCGTCAGTGACCGCCCAGCCGCGCGTCTGCGAGTTCGGGTTCTTCTTCGCATTGGCGAAATTATTCGCCGAAATGCCACGCAGATGGGCGTGGTCGAGCCCGAAGCGTTCGTCATATTCCTCGGCGACGCGCGCGAACATATACGGCCAGACGTAGCGCGCCTCCTGCGCTTCACGCCCTGCCCAGGCCGCGGCACCAAGATATTCGGCGGCGCGCTGGCCGGGGACGTTGCGCATCAGCTCGATGCCGAGCACGAGCGCGAGGCCGTAGCGCTCGGCCTCGATCTCCGCCGCGGCGGCGAGGATCGCGATGCTGCCCGACGCGCAGGCGGCCTCATGCCGCGAGGCGGGAATGCCCGCGAGATCGGGATGGACATGGCCGAAGAAGCCGCCGAGCTGGCCTTGGCCCGCGAACAGCTCGCCGACGAAATTGCCGACATGCGCGGTTTCGACCTCTTTCGGCTCGATGCCCGTCGCGACGAAGGCGGCCTCGGCGACCTCGCGGAACAGCTCGAACAATCCGCCGCCTTCGCGCTCGAGGTTGCGCGCAAAGTCGGTCTGGGCGCCGCCCAGGATGAAGACGTCCTTGGCCATGTCAGGCCTCCTTTTCGAGAGTGGCGAGCGCCATTTCGCGCACGTCGCTACGCATCACCTTGTTGGTGACGTTGCGCGGCAGCGCGTCGAAGCGGAACAGTCGCTCGGGCAGCTTGAAGACCGCGAGATCCTTTTCGCGGAGATAGTCGGCGACCTCGCTCATCCCGACATCGCCCGGCCCGCGCGGAACATAGGCGAGGCCGATGCGCTCGCCCATCACCGGGTCGGGGAGCGAGAAGGTGCAGGCTTCGGCGAGCAAAGGATGGCCGCCGAGCAGCTGGTCGATTTCCTCGGGCGAGATGTTGACCCCGCCACGGATGATGAGATCCTTGCAGCGCCCGACGAAGCGATAGAAATCGCCGCCTTCGGCAATCTCGAACAGGTCGCCGGTGCGGAACCAGCCGTCGCCGGTGAAAGCATCGGCGGTGCGTTCGGGGGCGTTGTGATAGCCCTCGAACAAGGTCGGGCCGCGGATCTGGAGTTCGCCGGATACGCCATCTTCCTCGATCGGATCGCCCCCATTTGGCGGCACCAGCCGGCTCTCGATATTATACGCCCGCCCCTCGCCATAGGGCGGGACGTATCGGCCGCGGCGCGGGAACAGGCTCGCGCGCTTGTCGGGATCGGGCATGTCGCCCTCGCCGGTGATGAAGCTCATCCCCTCGTTCGACCCGAAGACGTTGACGATGATGATCCCGAGCTTTTCCTGAAAGCCGCGCACCATCGCGGGCGCGAGCGGCGCCGAGCCCGAGGCGATGACGCGCAGGCTCGACAAGTCGACCGACGCAAGCAAGGCCTCATTCTGCAGCAGCATGTTGAGCACCGCGGGCGGCGCGATCGTCAGGCTCGGCCGCTCGGTCGCGATCTGCTTGAGGTAGACGCCGGGGTCGAAGGGATGATGAAGCACCATCGTCCCCGCGCTCGTCAGCCAGCACATGGTGATGCCGCCGATGCTCGCCATATTGATCAGCGGGAAGGGGTTGAGCAGCACGTCGCCCGGCCCGACCTTCATCGCCTCATAGCCCGCCCCCGCGACCGCGATCCAGTGATTGTGACTGCGCGGCACGCCCTTCGGGACGCCGGTGGTGCCCGACGTCCAGCAGATGGTGAAGATGTCGTCGGCGTCGACCGGGTTCGCCGCGACATGCGCCGCGAGGCTCGCTTCGTCTCCCCTGGCGACCGAGAGGTCGAGCGCATCCACCGGCGGGTTCGGGCCGAAAGTCATCAGCCGGATGCCGTCGAGTAGCGGTGCCGCGACGCCGACATGGTCGCAGCCCTTGACCTGCGTCGCACAGACGAACGCCTTGGGTTCGACGACGCCGATCATGGCTTTCAGCTCGTGGCTGCGATACTGCACCGCCGCCGGGCTGACGATCGCGCCGATCTGTGCGGCGGCGAAATAGAGCGCAACGAACTCGCTGATGTTGGGCAATTGGACGAGCAGCACGTCATCCTTGCCGATCCCTGCGACGACCAGAGCGCCAGCCAGCCGGTCAATTTCGGCCTCGAGTTCAGCATAGGTCAGACGTTGCGGTTCGCCGAAGGCAAAGTCGCCGCGATTGGGTGCATCGACCAGCGCCAGCCGATCGGGATGCGCCACCGCGTTGGCGAAAAACAGGTCGGCGAAACTCTTGTCGCCCCACCAGCCGCTTTCGCGATGCTGTCGCCGTTTATCCTCTCCCGCGGCGATCATGTCAGGCGGCCAGCACGCTGTTGTCGCCCATGCCGATATCGTCGCCGGACGCCCAGACGGTGTGCGTTCCCGAACAGATGCGCTCGGGCAGGATGATCCGGCACACCGGCCCCGCCGCGACATTCTTGGCGTCGATCAGCACGCATTCGGATTTGTCGGTCTCAAGGTCGGCGATGAAGGAGACGAGATAGCCGTCGTCCTCGTCCTTCGCATCGATCCGCGGCGCGAAGGGGGCCTCGCTGCCGAAGCGGCCGGGGCCGAATTCATAGGATTCGCTCGTGCGGGCGTTGAGGTCGTGCTTCACCAGCCCGCGGAACAGGAACCAGCCCGGCTCGGGGATCGCGCTATAGGCGTAGCGATAGGGCTTGCCCGCATAGCGGTGGTTGAACATCCCGAATTCGAGGTCGCGGTCGTCGAGCCGCTCCTCGACTGTCTCGCCGGTCTTCAAATTGAAGCGCCAGCGGTGGAGGCGCGGCTTGAGCAGCCCCTGGTCGAGATACGCCATCATCCGCTCGAGCCCCTCGGGCGCGTTCGGATAGGATTTGGGCATCGGCTCTTCCTGATAATAGCCGTCGAGGATGATCTCGTCCCCTTCCTCCCATGCGTTGAGCCAGTGGAGGGTGTAGGTCGGCTCGGCCGTAAACCAGCGAATATCCTCGGGCTGCCCGTGCCGCGGGATGATCGCAAAGCGCGTCTTTTCGTCGGGGTGGAACTGGACGACGTGCAGATTCCGCTCGAGCAGTTCCTCGTTCCAGTAGAGCGGCATGTCGTTGAGGATCGTGTAATTCTTGGTGAACGCCATGTCGTGCGGCAGGCGCGGCCCGGCGAGCGGGATCGGGATATAATGTTTGAGCCTGTTGTCCGCGCCGACGACGCCATAATGCATGAAGGGCGCGTGCTTCGAATAGTTGAAGAACATCAGCTCCCCGGTCGCGAGGTCGACCTTGCAATGCGCCGAAATGCCGTCGAGCGGCACCCAGCTTTCGGTGCCGAACTGTTCGAGCGTGAACGGGTCGAGCCGATAGGCTTCGCCGCACTGGTAGAAGGTCGAGATGATCCGGCCCGCGTGGATCGCGACGTCGGTCGACGATGAATCCTTGAGCCACTCCTGCGCGCCCCAGCCGTGGCGCGTCGATTTGTGCGGCGGCTCCATCAGCCCCGCCCACAGCGAGCGGCCGGCTTCCTTCTCCGCCTCGAACCCCTTGGTGCGCACGAAGCGGCTGCGATAGCTTGCGCGCCCGTCCTTGAACGAGATCGAATGGATGAAGCCGTCGCCGTCGAAGGGGTGATAGCGGCCGATCGGCTCGTGAATCTGGTTTTCGCCGGTGCGCACGTAAACGCCGTCGATGTCGGTCGGGATATTGCCGATCACCTCGGCATCGCCATTGGCAAAGATCGCGTTCCATTCATTGTAGGTCGGCCGCCACGCGCCCTTCATATAAGGGTGGTCGTTCGGCTGGATCGTCGATGCGATCGTCTCGACAAGCTGGGCGGTCATGCGATGACTCCTTCGGCGGGGGCAAATCGCGGCCTTGCGGCGGCGGCATCATATTCGGAAACGAGGCGATCGACGATAGTCGCGACGGGTTCGACACCGCGCACCGCGCCGACACCTTGCCCGGCGGACCAGACATTCTTCCACGCCTTGGCATCGTCCTGCGCGTCGGAGAAGTTGGGACGCTTGTCCTCGGGCATGTTCGCGGGGTCATAACCCGCGGCGATCAGGCTCGATTTCAGCCAGTTGGCGGTCACACCGGTGATACCCTTTGAAGGAATAATGTCCTCGGCGCCGGCGGCGACGACCATATCCTTATACCCCGGCACCGCCATGCTCTCGGCACAGGCGATCAGCGAGGTGCCGAGATAGGCGAAATCGGCGCCCAATATTTCGGCGGCACGGACCGCATGCCCCGTCGAGATCGCTCCGCCAAGCACGAGCGGCCCGTCCCAGAATTGCCGAACCTCCTCGACGAAGGCGAAGCCGGCGGTCGCGCCGGTGTGCCCGCCCGCGCCCGCTGCGACGAGCACCAGCCCGTCGACACCCGCGGCCGCCGCCTTGCGCGCAAAGCCCACCGAATTAACGTCAGCGAAGACGAGCCCGCCATAGGAATGGATTTCCTCGACCACCCGCGCCGGGCTGCCCAGCGCGGTGATGACGAGCGGCACCTTGTGCCGCACGACGCAGGCGAGATCGTCGGGCAACCGGCTGTTCGACGGATGGACGACCAGGTTCACCGCCCACGCCGCCGCCTCGGGATCGTTCGACAGCGCCGCATCGATCCGGCTCACCCAATCCTCAAGGTCGGCGGAGGTGCGCGCATTGGGCGCGGGGAAACTGCCGATCACGCCCGCGCGCGAGGCCGCGATCACCATCTCGGGGCTCGACACGAGGAACATCGGCGCCGCGATCGCGGGCAGGCGCAAATTGCGCGTTAGCGCTGGTGGAAGGCCGTGTCCCGGCAAGGTCAATCCTCTCTCAAATTATCTGACTTGCATAGTGATACTTAAAGCCCTTATGAGTCGCAAGGCAAGAAAAACATCGCGGCGGTGGTCGCCAAGACGATGGTGCGTGGGAGGACCCTATGAAGAGCTATTTTGTCGCGCTGCTTACCGCATCGGCACTCGCCAGCCCTGGCATCGCTTTCGCTCAAGACGCGGCGCCTGCCTCCGAATCCACCGAGGATCAGGGCGGGCTCGAGGAAATCATCGTTACCGCGCAAAAGCGCGCCGAAGGCCTGTCCGACGTGCCGATCTCGATCTCGGCGGTCAGCGGAAAGCAGGTCGAAAGCTATGGCCAGACCAACCTCGAACAGATTTCGTCATCGGTCCCGAATCTGAAGATCACCCAGACCGCGATCGCCAACCGCATCGCGATTCGCGGCATCGCCTCGGGCGACAACAAGGGCTTCGAACAGTCGGTCGCGATGTTCGTCGACGGCGTCTATTACGGCCGCGACCAGCTCTCGCGCCTGCCGCTGATCGACATGGAGCGCGTCGAGGTGCTGCGCGGGCCGCAGCCGACCCTGTTCGGCAAGAATGCGATCGCCGGCGCGGTGAACATCACGACGCGCAGTCCGACCGACGAATTCGAAGGCTCGGTGACCGGCCTCTATGAATTCAACCACAAGGAATTCCAGCTCAACGGCGTACTCTCCGGTCCGCTGAGCGACGGCGTCGAGGCGCGCGTCGTCGGTTATTATCGGACCATGGACGGCTATTTCTATAACCAGAAGCTGGACCGCGACGAGCCGAGCGTTGACGAGAAATATGTTCGCGGCAAGATCGAGTTCGACAAGGGCGGGCCGTTCGCCGCCGAACTCAAGCTCGAATATGCCGACTTCGAGGCGAAGGGACAGCCGCGCGACGTGTTCGGCGCGGTCGGCAACTACAATACCGTCTTCCAGGGGCCGTTCTTCGTCAGCACGAACCCCGATTATGTCCGCGAGGACAATGGCTATGAAAGCCGCAACAAGGTGTTCGGCGCGACACTGAACGCCGACCTCGAAATCGGCGAACATACGCTGACCTCGATCAGTTCGCTGCTCGACTACAAGACACGCGAGATCGTCGACGTCGATTTTTCGGGGATCAGCTTCCTCGACGGCACGAACCTGCGCGAGGATTATCGCCAATATTCGCAGGAACTCCGCCTGGCCTCCCCCGGCGGCGAGACGTTCAACTATATCGGCGGCGTCTATTACCAGCATGCGAAGCTCGACGTGCAGGACTTCACGCGGTTCAACCCGACCTTCCTCGCGCTCGGCGCGCCGTTCAGCGCGCTCGGCGACACGCGCAACGACCGCGACTATGCGCAGAAATCGGACCTGATCTCTGCCTTTGCGCAGGGCGAACTATCGGTGACCGACCAGCTTCGCATCACCGCCGGCGCACGCTTCAACCATGAGAAGAAGAGCGGCCGCCGCACGCTCGCCATCGTCAAGGGGCCGCTCAGCACCGCGCCGTTGCCGGTCGTCACCGCGGTGTTCCGCGCGCTCAATATCGAGGCGCACAGCGTCTCGGGCAAATTGAGCGAGGACAGCTTCAACCCGATGGTCAACGTCCAGTATGACGCCACCGATGATTTGATGCTCTATGCGTCCTTTGCCCGCGGCACGAAAGCGGGCGGCTTCGACATTCGTTCGAACTCGCTGCCGACTTCGACGACGGTGGCGAAACCTGGTGCCTTCATGTTCGAGGATGAGAGCGCCGACAATTTCGAGGCGGGGCTGAAATACAAGGGGCGCAATATCGCCTTCAACCTGTCGCTCTATCGCACCAAATACAAGGATCTGCAGGTCAACATCTTCGACGGCACGCTCAATTTCAACGTCCGCAACGCCGCCGCCGCGACGACACAGGGGGTCGAGGCCGATTTTCGCGCCGCGATCGCCGACGGGCTGACGATCAGCGGCGCGGTCGCCTACCTCGACTTCAAATTCACCAACTTCACCGACGGTCAGTGCTTCTATTTGCAGGCGCCGGGGCCGAACGGCTTCTGCGACTATTCGGGCAAGCGCAACGCGCTCAGCCCCAAATGGTCGGGCAATTTGAACGTCGACTATACGACGCCGGTGACGAGCGACATCAAGGTCGCATTCAACGTCAACGCCGACTTCTCCTCCTCCTATATTGCCGCGGCGAACCTCGATCCGCGCACCCATCAGGATGGGTATGTGAAGCTCGGTGCACGGCTCGCGCTGGCGCAGGTCGACGATCGCTGGGAAGTGGCGCTGATCGGGCGCAACCTCACCAACCAGCGCATCCTGCAGACCGGAAGCGCGATGCCGCTGGCGACGACGATCACGCGCGGCGCTGGCAACGCCTATAATGGCATCGTCGACCGGCCGCGCACGATCGCGGTGCAGCTGACCGGGCGCTTCTGATGGCGGGCGGGAGGGCGGAGGCTCCGCCCTCCCCCTCCCGGCGCACGCCTTGTCGATGCACCCGTCCTGGTTTAGGGGCATGGCGACGCAAGGGATGGCTTTGGCTTGAAACACGACCGCACGATCAGGGCCTGTTCGATCTGGCGCGCGCTGGAGGTGGTCGGCGACGTTCCCGTCCTGCTTATCATGGAACAGGCGTTTCTGGGTGTGCATGGCTTTGACGAATTCGTCGCGCGCACGGGGCTTGCCCGCTCGGTCGTCAACGGCCGCCTCAAAAAGCTGGTCGAGGAAGATTGCCTGGCCAAGCAGCCCAAAAAGGGCGGACGCGGTTACCATTATATGCTCACGCCAAAGGGGCGCGACCAGTTTCCCAACGCACTGATGATGCTGCGTTGGCAGCATAAATGGGAAGCGGCGAGCCGCGATTTCCAGGTTCGGCTCTATCATGCCACCTGTGGCAGTGCGACCGAACCGGTCCCGGTCTGTCATTGCTGCCGCGCCGAAATCGACCCGCGCGACGTCGCATGGCGCGAGGGGCCGGGCCTGGTCCAGGTCACCCCCGCCTATGAACGCCGCCGCTTTTGCGGCGATGTCGGCAGTCGCCGACCGGGCGGCCGGCCCCTGGTCGACACGATGATCGAATTGTTCGGCGACCGCTGGGCGACCTTGGTCGTCCGCGCGATGTTCACCCGCATCAATCGCTTCGACGAGATTCAGCGCGATACGCTGATGGCCACAAACATCCTGACCGGCCGCCTGGACCGCCTCGTCAAGCAGGGCATTTTGTACGCCGCGCCCTATTCGGCGCACGCGGATCGCTTTGACTACCGTCTCACCGAAAAGGGCCGCGACCTCTACCCCGTGATCCTCGCGCTCCTGCAATGGGGCGACCGCTGGTTTTCCGACGAGCGCGGGCCGCCGGTCCTTTTGACCCACACCCCGTGCGGCAATGATCTCAAGATGGTCGTTGCGTGCAGCCATTGCGGCGACGAGCTTGCCCTGGGCAACAGCTCATTCGAAATTCAGGCGACCAGGGATCGCGCAAGCGGAGAATGTTAGGCCAAGGATAGGGCCTCATCATTTGTCGCCGGGTCCATCGGGACCGACAAGATCGAGCCTGTCCGACCACGGGTCGTTTCCAGACCGCGCCGCGCCATCGGAGGCGAAGTCCATCACCTCGCCGCCACGAAAGCGGGGCCAGGCGGCGAGGCCAGGCCCGTTCGGATCTCCGGTTTTCACGAAGTTGACGACATAGGCGCTGATGGTCCGGGCGATCGCCCTGTCCCCGGCGGTCGTCGCCGGGCCATATTTGGTGGCGACCGTATCGAGAAAATAGGGGATCTCGCTCGCGTGCGCCGCGCCCTTCGACCCCGCGCGCGCCGACTCGGCGACATAGGAAAAGCGATAGTGATAGGCGGGCTGCGCGGCCTCGGCGGCGCGTCCGGCGACATAGCGCGCCGGCTCGATCATGAACCTGTCGCCGCCGACCTTGAGCGCCACGTCGAAAAAGCTGCCGTCGCCCGCAGGATCATATATCGCCCGCGCCTTCGCGGCATTCGCGCCGAAACCGGCAAATATCTCCTCTTTCGACTTTGCGGCCACGAAACCGATATCGGCGCTTGTTGCGCCGATCATCACCGGCACCTTCGCCTGAAGGCCGCGGTCGAACATCGCCTCGACGCTTGCCGTCTGCGTCCGCCCGTCGGTGAACGGTCCCGACCAGGTCGGGGCGCCGGAGGGCGGCGCGAAGAGGCTCGCGAGATTGAGACCCGACACGATTTTTTCCGCCGGCAGGGCGCGGAGCCGCGCGAGCGCCGCCGCGTCGGTGCCGTCGATGCCGATGCTCTTCGCGAAATTCAGGCCGATCGCCTCGGCCGACGGGGCGCCCGGCAGGTCACGCGTCGCATCGCGCTGGAGGCCGGCGGTCCGCCCGCCACCCGACATGATGATGGCGCCATGAAACAGGTCGCGGACCGATGGCGAACCCAGCAGGTTCAGGACCGACATGCCGCCCGCCGATTCGCCCATGATCGTGACGCGGCCAGGATCGCCGCCGAACGCTGTGATATTGTCGCGGGTCCAGCGAAGCGCGGCCTGTTGATCCATCAGCCCCCAATTGCCGGCGGGGCCTTCGCCGGCCGCCGGCAGCGCCGGATGCGCAAAGAAGCCGAAGCGGCCGACCCGGTAATTGAAGCTGACGAAGATCACTCCGGCGCGCGCGAGGGCGGCGCCGTCATAAACCGCTGGCGAAGATCCGCCATTCACGAACCCGCCGCCATAGATCCAGAAAAGGACCGGCAGCTTCCTGCCCTTCGCGTCGGCCGGCGCCCAGACATTGACGGTCAGGCAGTCTTCCGAGGGCGGCGTGCCGAGGGGGGCGGCATCGCTCGGGAACGGCAGCTGCATGCAGTCGTGCCCGAAGGCGGTCGCATCGCGAACGCCTGCCCAGGGAATGACCGGCTGCGGCGCTCGCCAGCGGAGTGCGCCGACCGGCGGAGCCGCGAAAGGAATGCCGCGAAAGGTCGCGACATCCCCTTCGACCGAGCCTGCGACATTTCCGCCGGTCACCGGCACGACAGGCGCCTGCTGGGCAGCAGCCGGCAGGGCGGCTCCCAGCAAGGCAATGGCGGCGAATATCCTCATGGCCCGTTCTCCCTGTCGTTTGACGCCCGCTCCGGCCGCTAGAATTTGAAGCCGGCGCGAACGCCATAGGTTCGCGGATCGGCGAAGGTCGCGCTGGTGCCGTTCTGCGCCGACAGGTTCGACAGCGTGATCACATTCTCCAGATTTTTCGCATAGAGCTGGACATAATAGCGATCCTCAGCCGCCGTATAGGTCAACGCCAGATCGGTCTTGTGGAAGCTCGGCTGGCGGAACTGCACCGGAACGGCATAGTCGGTCAGGACATAGGAATCGCTGAGCCGGATGCGCGCATTCGCCTCGATGCGGCCGCCATTGCCCAGCTCGAGCGTGAAATTATAGCCCGCCGAGGCGGTGAGCGCCGGCGAGCGATCGAGATCGCGGCCGGCAAAATCGATCCCCGGCCGGGGGATGAAGCGATCGTAGCGCGCGTCGAGATAGTTGACGCCGAAATCGAAACGATGGTTCGGGTGCGGGTGCAGGCTGGCCTCGACCTCGATCCCGTCGACCTTCGCCGCGCCGGCGTTGGTCGTGATCTGGCATGGCCCGCCGCAGCTGTTCGACTGGAAGCTCAGCTGCAGCCCCTTATAGTCATAGTGAAACACCGAGGCGTTGAGGCGCACCGCACCGTCGGCAAAGCGCGTTTTGATCCCGCCTTCATAGGCAGTGAGCGTTTCGGGGTCGTAATAGAGAATGTCGGCCGGCAGCGCGCATCCCGTGGCCGTGCCCGCTTCGCAGCCATCGTTGAACCCGCCGGCCTTGTAGCCGGTCGAGACGGTCGCATAGAGCAATGTATCGCCGAAATCATAGTCGACGCCGGCACGCCAGGTCACCTTGCTGAAGGTGCGGCGCGCATTGTTCTGCTGCGTCGGGATCTGCCCCACCGGCGCCGGGAAGATAATCACGGTCTGCCCGACGCGCGACTTGAGGTCGTGCGAATAGCGGACGCCACCGGTCAGCTTGAGCCCGGGAACCAGTTCATAGCTGAGCTGCCCGAACACCGCCTTGGACTCGGCGATCGTCGGATCCTGCGGAAAGCCATAGGCGAGCGCGCCGGGAACGAAGGGCGGGTTGAGGATGAAGGCCCCGATCCCTGACTTTTCCTTGAAATAATAGCCGCCGACCTGGCCGGTGAGCGGGCCGTCATTGTCGAAGGCGAAGCGCAGTTCCTGCGAATTCTGCCAATATTCGCCATCGAACACGCCGACAAAGGCGGTGGGCAAACCGAAATCCTGCGGCCCGCCTTCGTGACGCTCCAGCTCGCGGTAGCTGCCAAGATAGGTCATCGTCACCGGTCCGAACGCCCAGTTGAGCTCGGCCGAAACGCCCCACGTATCATTGTCGGTAAACGACGGCGTGCCGTCATTGTGCAGACGCATCCGCTGACGCGTCGATCCGAGGTCGACATATTGCGGCTGCCCACCCGGCGTGAAGGGCCGCGTGAAGAAATTGGTCAGGCGGACGCTGTGCGCCGGACGCCCCTTGATCCGGCTATAGTCGCCCTTGACGAGAAGGCTGACGTCGGGGCCGAGCTCGAGCAGCGCCGACAGGCGGGCCGACAAATTGTTCTTGGCGGGGTCGAGCTTGAAGGGCGACGTCGGCGACTGGATCACAAAACTGTCGCGGCGGTCGTAATTGACCGCGCCGCGCAGCGCGAAACCGCTGGTGACCGGCACATTGACCATCGCCGTCGCCTGGATGGCGTCGAAATTGCCGTAGGCGGCGTCGAACGACGCCGCAAAATGATCGAGAGGACGCGCCGAAATCACCTGCACCGCCCCCGCGGTCGTGTTGCGCCCGAACAGCGTTCCCTGCGGCCCGCGCAGCACCTCGACCCGCTCGATGTCGAAGAAGCTGACCTCCTGCGCCTGCGGCCGCGCGATATAGACGCCGTCGAGCAGGAAGGCGGCCGAGGGGTCGCCCTTCTCCGTACCGTCGGTGCTGGTCACGCCGCGGATCGTGATCTGAAGCCCGTTGGCGCGGTCGATCGACAGGTTGGGAACCACGTCGGCGAGCTGCGTCGGGTTGGAAATGCCCGCGTCGCGCAGCCCTTCCGCGCCGATCGCCGTCAAAGCGATCGGCGTTTTCGAGGCCAGTGTTTCGGTGCGCGTCGCCGTCACGACGATGTCGCCGTCCTGCGGCGTTTCCTGCCCTTGCGCGAGCGCGGGTGACGCGATGAGTGCGACGGTGACGCAAAGATGAATTCGCAGACGATGTGCCATTGGCTCTCTCCCTCCTGTTTTATCTATGAACTCGATTACAGTTCACGTTTTCCAAGCATAAAACGCAGGTTTATTTGAGAGTCAAGTAATCGATTACAAATTTGCCTCCAATCCTTGTATTTTCCTATTTGATAACGTTATCATTTTGCCTCTGAGGATCGAGCTGCCCTGCGGTCGCTCAGTCCCTGTCCGCGCCTCCGGCAAAGTCGTCGAACGCCCGGTCGGTCACGCGGATGATGCGGTCGGCGATGAACCCGGCGCCCTCGCGCGCGCCGTCCTCGGGATGCTTCAGGCAGCATTCCCATTCGAGCACCGCCCAGCCCGGGAAATCATATTGCGCGAGCTTGGAGAAGATCGTGCGGAAATCGATCTGGCCATCGCCGAGCGACCGAAAGCGTCCGGGGCGGTCGATCCAGTCCTGATACCCGCCATAGACCCCCGACCGGCCGCTCGGCCGGAACTCGGCGTCCTTCACATGGAACGCCTTGATGCGTTCGTAATAGAGATCGATGAAGGCGAGATAGTCGAGCTGCTGGAGCAGGAAGTGGCTCGGGTCATAGAGGATGTTCGCACGCGGGTGATCGTCGACGGCGGCAAGGAAGCGTTCGAAAGTCGCGCCGTCGTGGAGATCCTCGCCCGGATGGATCTCATAGGCGACATCGACCCCGACATCGTCGAAGGCGTCGAGGATCGGACGCCAGCGGCGCGCGAGTTCGGCGAAGGCCTCGTCAATCATCCCCGCCGGACGCTGCGGCCAGGGATAGAAATTCGCCCACGCGAGCGCGCCCGAGAAGGTGACATGCGTATCGAGCCCGAGATTGCGGCTCGCCTTCGCGGCGAGCAGCAGCTGTTCGGTCGCCCATTGCCGGCGCGCCTCGGGCTTGCCGTGCAGATGCGCGGGCGCGAAGGCATCGAACAGCCGGTCCTGCGCCGGATCGACCGCGATCAGCTGCCCTTGCAGGTGTGTCGACAGCTCAGTGATCGCGAGGCCATGTTCGGCGAGCGTGCCGGCCAGCTCGTCGCAATAGTCGCGGCTCTCCGCTGCAAGCGCGAGGTTCACCAGCCGTCCGCCGGTAGGAAGCTGGAGCCCCTTGTAGCCGAACCCCGCCGCCCAGCCCGCCATTCCGGCGAGGCTGTCAAAGGGTGCCTCGTCGCTCTCGAACTGTGCCAGAAAGATCGCGGGGCCTTTTATCGTTCGCATGGAAATCCTTTCGGAGGGGAGGGTCAGTTATTCGGCCCGGTTTCTTCGACCGGTTGCCATGTGCCGCCTTGTGCCGAAGACCGGAGCGCGGCGTCGACGAAGCGCAGCCCGCGCACGCCGTCTTCGATCCCGCAAAGCGGCGTTTGCGCGATCGGCGTCGCGGTGCGGATCGCGCCGGCGAAATCGCGGTAGATGTTCGCGAACGCCTCGATGAAGCCTTCGGGATGACCCGCCGGCAACCGCGTCGCGCCAGTGGCAAGCGGACCCAGCCAGGGCCCGCCGGCGCTGACGATCTCGTCGGGACGGTCGGGCCAGCGCAGATAGAGATTCTGGCTGTCGGCGTGCGACCATTGCAACCCGCCGCGCTCGCCCCAGATGCTGAGGCGCAGGTCGTTGCGCGCGCCCGCAGCGATCTGCGTCGCCGCGACAAAGCCCCGCGCGCCGCCGGCAAAGCGAAGCAGCAGCGTCGCATCGTCGTCGATCCGGCGGCCCGGCACAACCGCGACGAGATCGGCGAGCAGATGGTCGATCCGCTCGCCCGATACATATTCGGCAAGGTTGAGGGCATGGACACCGATGTCCGAAATGCAGCCGCCGACGCCCGTGCGGGCGGGATCGGTGCGCCAGCCCGCCTGTTTGTTGTCGCCATGCTCGACCGGATCGGCCAGCCAGCCTTGCGGATATTCGACATGGACCCGGCGAATGCGCCCAAGGTCGCCACGCGCGGCGCGCTCGCGCGCCTCGCGAACCAGCGGATAGCCGGTGTAGGTGTAGGTCATAGCATAGAGCGCGTTTGACGCGGCGACATGGCGCTGCAACGCCAGCGCCTCGCCCAGTGTCGCGGTCGCGGGCTTGTCGCTGATCACATGCACGCCCGCCGCGAGCGCGGCGGCGGCGATCGGAAGATGCGTGTCATTGGGGGTCGTGATGGCAACGAAGGCGATGCCGTCGGGGCGCTGCGCCTCCGCGGCAAGCATGGCCGCGACGTCGGGATAGGCGCGATCGGAATCGATGCCATATCCCGCCGCCGCCGTCAGCGAACGCGCATGATCGCGGCTGAACACCCCCGCGCGCAGGCGTATCGCGCCGTCGAGTTCGGCCGCCATGCGGTGCACCGGCCCGATGAACGAGCCCGGGCCGCCGCCGACCATCCCCATGGCGAGGGGCTGCGCGGGCAAGGTCATGCCTCGCTCCGCGCCGCCGCCAGAGTGACGGGAGCATAGCCCCCGCGCGACCGGAAGAAGAGGATCAGCGCGAGATAGATGGCGAGCATCATTATCGGCAGCAGCGCGACTTCGCGCAGCGCCCCCTTCTTGCCCTCGACGACCACCGTCTCGATCGCCTGCCGTTCGGTTTCGGGTGCTCGTGCGACCGACGCCGCGTCGAGCGCGCGGTACGAGCCGAACACACCCTGCTTCGGCGCCGACAAATGGGTGTCGGCGAGCCGCGTTTCGTGCGCCCGGTCATAGGCGGCGAGCCCCGCCGCGGTCGAACGGTCCTGGATCGTGCCGAGCAGGCTCGCGCCGACGATTCCGGCCGCGAGCATCCCCGCGCCCGCCATGACGTTCACCGTCACCGCGCCGCCCTTGGGAAAACGCTCCGACGCGACGGCAAGGCTGGTGCCCCAGAAGAAGCTCTTGCCGATGCCATAGAGCGTGGCCGCCGCGAGCAGCGCCGCGCCGCTCGATCCCGCCATCCAGAACAGGCCGATCGCGGCGAGCGCCGACGCGATTGCCAGCGTTCCGAGCGGGGTGGCGACGCGCACGATCGATCCCGCGAACAGGCGGATCACGAAAACGATCGCGGCGGTATAGACGAGTACCCAGCCCGCCTCGATCCCCCAGCGTGCCAGTTCGGGTTCCATCAGCGAGACGATCCAGCTGTCGGTGCTGAGCTCGGTGATCGCGAGCGGGATCATCACGAGCACGAGGACAATATAGAGCGGATGCCCCGCCGAGCGGGCGTAGAGGGCATAGAGCGCGGTCAGCGCCGCGACGGCGAAGACGACGAGCGTCCCGGGCAGGTCGGCGACCCGCCCGATCTCGACGCACATCAGCGACAGGATCACGAAGGCGCTGACGAAGCCCGCTTCCTTCAGCATCTCGCGATAGGAAACGCCCGCCGCGACGCGCTCGCTGACGGGGAAACGCTGTCCCCAGAGCGCGATCGCATAGATAAGGACGGGGACCGCCATGATCGCGGTCTTCGCGCGCCAGTCGACATGCGCGCCAAAGGCGATGGCGATCACCCCGCCCAGCATCAGCCCCAGCGGCCAGGCGGCGTGGAGCCGGTTGAGCCAGCGCGGCTTGTCCTCGCTGTAGAGCGTCGCGACGAGCGGATTGGCGGCGGCCTCGACCGCGCCGTTCCCCAGCGCCATGATGAAGGTGCCGGCATAGAGCGACCAATAGCCGCCCGCGGTCACCAATATGCCGAGCCCGACGATGTGGCAGACGGCCGCGAAACCGAAGGCGCGGCGAAATCCGATCCGGTCGATCACGAGACTGAGCAGCACGATGGTAATCGCGAAGGGCCACAGGCCGACACCCAGCAATTCGCCCTTCTGGGTTTCCGACAGGCCAAAGGCCACACCCCATTCGTCGACGACCATCGCACGCAGCACGAAGCAGAAGGATGTCGCCGTGATGGCGGCGAAAGATATGCCGAAAAGCCGCCGCCGCGTATCAAAAGGTCCGATCACCAACCCCTCCCCAATTTACGTATGTAATGGATTACATTATGCACAGTGGCGTTGAATCGCAAGGCCAATAATACTAAGCTTCCCAACGCTTTTCACGATGAGAGAACGTTTCCAAATGACGACAATTGCAGATGTGGCACGCGCGGCAGGTGTTTCGACCGCCACAGTGTCGCGCGCACTAAGCAACCCCGATGCGGTCAGCGAACCGCGGCGCAGCCAGGTGCTGCAGGCGGCGAAGGCGCTCGGCTATACGCCCAACTATGCCGCGCAGAGCCTGCGCACCACCCGGTCGCAGCGGATCATCCTGACCGTTCCCGACATCTCCAACCCCTTTTTCTCCGCGGTGATCCGCGGCGCCGAGGAGGCCGCGCTCGCCGCGCGTTACTCGCTGCTGATCGGCGACACGCATCACGACAGCGAGCGCGAGGAATATTATGCCGCGATGCTGACGCGCCGCGAGGCCGACGGCATGATCTTCCTCGGCCACCGGCTCGCGCCGACGATGGTCGCTCTGGTGGCCAAGCAGGGCGAGAAGGCGCCGATCGTCAACGGCTGCGAGTTCGAACCCGGCCTCAACGTCTCGAGCGTCCATATCGCCAATGCCGTCGCGGCGGCGGAGGCGATGCAGCACCTCTATGACCTCGGGCACCAGCGGATCGGCGTCATCACCGGCCCGCTGCTAAGCCCGATCAGCCGCGACCGGTTGAGCGGCGTTCAGGGCGCCGCGGCGGGGCAGCGCCTGTGGGACGAGGTACTGGTGCGGACGGGCGATTTCTCGGTCGATTCGGGCGAGGCGCTGACGCACGAACTGATGGCCGAGGCGGCGGCGCCGACCGCGATCTTCTGCTTCAGCGACGAAATGGCGATCGGCGCGATCGCGGCGCTTCGCGAACGCGGCCTCGATTGCCCACGCGACGTTTCGGTCGTCGGTTTCGACGACATACGCTACGCCCGCGCCTTCCATCCCGCGCTCACCACGATCAGTCAGCCCAAGGAAACGATCGGGCGCAAGGCGGTCGAGATGCTGCTCGCGATCCTCTCCAAGAAGGCGGAGGGTCTCGCGTCGATCACCCTCCCCCACGAACTGGTCGTGCGCGAAAGCACGGCGCCGCCGCCCGCGCGCTGAGGCAGCGGCCAGCCCCTTCAGAGCTGGCCGGCCTTGAGCCGTTCGACCGCATGATTGGCGGCGCGTGCCGTCAACGCCATATAGGTCAGCGACGGATTCTGCGCCGCGGTCGACGTCATGCACGCGCCGTCGGTAACGAACAGGTTGGACACCTCGTGCGACTGGTTGAAGCCGTTCAGATAGGATGTCGTCGGATCGCGCCCCATGCGCGCCGTGCCCATTTCGTGGATCGCGAGGCCACCGGGCGGTAGCGCCGTCCGGATCGCGCTCACGCCCACGGCGCCCGCCGCGGTCAGCATCGCCACCGCCTCTTTCGATATATCCTCGGCCATCAGCTTTTCGTTCGCGCCCCACTCGAACCGCGTGTTGAGGATAGGAATGCCCCATTTGTCCTTCTTCTGCGCATCAAGGCTCAGCCGGTTGTCGTAATTGGGCAGGCACTCGCCGAAGCCGGCGATATAGATGAACCACGGCCCCGGCTCGCGCAGCGATTGTTTCAGCGGCGCGCCGAAACCCGGCGTCATCGCGCCGCGCGTCCAGTTGGAGCGCGCGGCGGCGCCCTGCAGGCCATAGCCGCGCAGGAAGGGCGCATCCTTCTTTCCGACATTGCGGAAACGCGGCATGTAAAGGCCCGCGGGACGATTGCCGATCGGCTGGCTGTCGAGCATCCCGGGCACGATGCCAAAGGCGCCGCCGGTCATCAGATGGTCCATCAGATAATGACCGAGCACCCCGCTTCTGTTGCCGATACCGTCCGGATATTGCTCGCTCGTCGAGTTGAGCAGGATCTGCGTGGAGCCGAGCGTCGACGCGTTCAGGAAGACGATCCGCCCGCGATAGGTCGTGCGCGTTCCCTTGGCGGAGTCGATGACCCGCACCCCCGACACCTTGCGCGTAGCGGGATCGTGATCGAGCCCCTCGACGATCGCGTCGGTGACGATCGTCAGATTGCCCGTCGCTTCGGCGGCGGGGAGCGTCGAGCTGATCGAGCTGAAATAGGATCCGGTCGAACAGCCGCGCTGGCACGGCCCGCAATAATGGCACGCCGCGCGGTCGCCCAGATCCTGTGTCAGGATCGCCGACGGCGCGATCATCAGCCGCCGGTCGGGGTATTTTTTCGCGATCCCCTCGGCGACATGCGCCTCGCAGCGATTGAGCGGCATCCCCGGCTGGAAACGGCCGACCGGGGCCGTCGGCGCGTCATAGTCCGACTGCCCCGACACGCCGATGAAGCGTTCGACATGGTCGTACCAGGGGCGGATGTCCTCATAGCGGATCGGCCAGTCGACGCCGTGGCCGTCCTCGGCATTTTCGGTGAAGTTGATCGGCCCCAGCCGCGGCGTGACGCGCCCCCAGGTGAGCGAGCGGCCGCCGAGATGATAGCCGCGGATCCAGCTGAACGGATGCTCGGCATCCTGCCCATAGGGATGCGCGCTGTCGTTCACGAAGAAATGGTCGGTCGACTCGCCAAAGGCGTAGCAGGTGCGCTGGATCGGATAGTCGCGCTCGTAGCGATGCCGGTCGCCGAGGTCGCGGAAGGGGAACTCCCACGCCGCCTTGTGCTCGCCGACATAATCTTCGGGCGTGATCGACCGCCCACGCTCGATGAGCAGAACCTTCAATCCCTTTTCGGTCAACTCCTTCGCGGCCCAGCCGCCCGAGATGCCCGAGCCGACGACGATCGCATCGAAATCCTGATTCGACATGGTGATGCTCCCGCTTAGTAGGCGCTGAAAGGCGACAGCGAATAGAGGATGAAGGAATCGGCGCGGTCACCCGGCTTGAACGGCGCGTCGGGCCGATATTCGTTCGGGACCATGTCGAGCCGCAGTTCGACCGATGCGCCGAGCTCGCTCGTATAATAGCCATAGACGGTGAGCCGCTTCATCAGCACCGCAAAGGGCGTGCGCGGCCGCACGCCGGCGCCGGGCGCCGCCATCGCCGCGCTGGCGGCAGCGAGCTGCTTGCCATAATAATCGTCCTTCGCGGCCTGCGCGAGTTCGGCGAACGGCTTCCCATGCGCTGCGCGTGCGCCGTCGCCAAAGGCGACCATCCCGTCCATGAAGTGCGTCCGCTCGGCCGGGTTGAACCAGTCGGCCACCATCATTTCAATGAAGGCCGGCACACCCGCTGCCTTCGCCCCGCCGGTATCGGTCGCGGGAATGATCGTTTCGGCAATGTCGGCAATCAGCGCCCGCCGGTCCGGAGACCATGGCTCCGGCGCCGCCATGGCGGCGCGCGCGACGGGGGTCACCAACCCGACACCGAGAAAGGCGGCAAGCTTGAGCAAATCGCGGCGACCGGTAAGGGCGTCGCCGGCAGTCTGGGCGGATGGCATTGACCTCTCCCTTGCTTATGTTATGAAGATTGAGTAATCGATTGCAAATACCTATGCAAGAGGGTAAATCGGCACAAATATACAAATGAAAGCCCCTACGGCGACGCTATATGTAATCATTTACATATGGCACGACCGGGGAAAAAGAGGGATCGAGGATGAACAAGAAGGCTATGCCCGTGCGGCGGTTCGCCATCGCATCGGCGATTGCGACCGGCGCCCTGCTGTTCGCGGCACCCGGCGCAACCGGCGCCGACGCCCCCAACCCGAAAGCGCGCGTCGCGTTTCAGGCCTGCGCCGCCTGCCATTCGGACAAGGCCGGCGTGACCCGGCTCGGGCCCAGCCTCGCCGGCATCTTCGGCAAGCCCGCCGCGCAGGCGAAAGGCTTTCGCTATTCCCCCGCGCTCGCGAAGGCGAAGCTGCGCTGGGACCGCAAGACGCTCGACGCCTTTATCGCGAACCCCAAGGCGGTCGTTCCGGGCAATCGCATGAGCTACCCCGGCGTTTCGGATCCCGCCAAGCGCGCCGCGATCATCGACTATATGCAAGGCCTCCGCTGAAGGCCGGGCAAACCGACAACGAGAATGAAAGGGACAGGATTATGAAGGGTCGCCACATCGCACCGCTCCTGATGATTTCGTCGGCCCTCGCCGCCGGGGGGGCCTCTGCCCACGACCATAGCGCGCACAAGAAGGCGCCCGCCGCCGCCCGGTGCCTCGGCCTGCCGGTCGAGAAGGTCGCGATCCAGACCTATGTCTTCGCCAGCACGGTCGCGAACATCCCTATCCCCGCCGAATGGGACACGCTTCCCGTCGGCGAGAAGTTCGAGCGGCTCAAGCCATCCTTCGCCAAGCTCGCCGGCGCGAAGCCCGACCCGGCACGGCTTGAGTCGGTGCTCGAGCAGATTTCGGGGATCGGCTATCGCAATATCGAGGGGATGGACCTGATCGGCGGCAGCGACCCGGCCGCCTATGCAAAATTGCTCAAGGACAACGGCCTGCAGGCGGTGGCGAGCCACGCATCGCTCGACAAGGCCAAATGGCCCGCGACTCTCGCCGCCGCAAAGGCGCGCGGGCAACGCTTCATCGGTTCGGGCGGGTTCGGCCAGCCCGGGCTCGACACGCTCGACCATGTCCTCGAAACCGCGCGCAACCTCAACGCGCTCGGCGAAGCCGCCAGCGCCGAGGGGCTCACCCTCTATGTCCACAATCATACCGGCGAGTTCGACAGCCGCTTCCCCTATGATCATGGCGACGGCAAGCCGGTGATGACGAGCGCGTGGGAGATCGTCGCCGCGAATACCGACCCGCGCTTCGTCCAGTTCGAGGTCGACATCTTCTGGGCGCGCCTGGCGTTCAAGCCCGATCGCCTCGACGACCTGCTCGCCTTCCTCGAAAAATATCGCAGCCGCATCGCGCTCCTGCACATGAAGGATCTCGCGCCCAATGGCGCCGTCACCGATTTGGGGGCCGGCACGACCGACTGGCGCCGTGTTATCGAGGCGGCGGGACCGCAGATCGCCTATTATGTCTATGAGTTCGACTTTCCGGCCGATCCGGTGAAATCAGCGACGATCGGCTTCAACTATCTGACTTGCGGCGAAAAGAAGCCGGCTGGCACGTAATCGGGAGCGTGTCGGGCGAGAAGGGCGCACGCCTGACTGCCGAGCCGATACCTCCCTCTTCCGGACCCTAAGTGGTGCCTCGCACAACAAGCCTCGTCGGCAACAGAATATTTCCCGTGCTGAAACCCTCGGGATCCGCGACGAGACGCACCGCCTGAAAGGCCAGGTCCGCTATCGGCTGATGAATGGTCGTAAGCGGCGGCCAGACGAGCTGGGCAATATAGCTGTCGTCGAACCCCGCGACCGCTATGTCTTCGGGGACCGAGCGGCCAAGCTCGCGAATGGCTGCCATGGCGCCGATCGCAACCTCGTCGTTGAAGGCGAAGATCGCGTCGGGCAGCGGGTTCGTGCCGCGCAGAAGATCTAGCGTTGCAATGCGCCCGGCTTCCGCAATCGATTCATTCAGTTCGATGCGAGTCAGCGCGACACCCGCGGGATCGCCGCCCAAGGCGCCCAGCGCGTCGCAGAAGGCCCGCTCGCGGACCATCGCGGCTGCATGATCGGCGGGGCCGGCAATGATCGCGAAACGGCGGCGTCCGGCGTCCCACAAATGCCTCACCAACTGCTCCACCGCTCGACGCTCGTCGGCGCCGACCGCGACCGAGCGGCCAAGCTGCTTTCCGGGGGCGATGCGCACATAGGGCAGGCCGTCGCGATCGAGGGCGTCGAGCAGCTTTTCATCGTCGCAGACCGGCGGCGTCAGGATCAATGCGTCGCAATGGGCGCCGCGCAGCCCCTGCTCGTAGCGGTCGACGACGCTGTCCGCGCCATGGTCGAACTCCTCGAGGACGAGGTGATAGCCATATTGCCGGCAGGCCTTCGCCGCCCCCCGGAATATCTCAGCGAAATAGAAGGACGAAAGGTGCGGCATGAACGCGCCGATCAGGAAGGAGCGTGACGCCGCCAGCGACCGCGCCGCCTGATTCACGCGATAGCCGGTTTCGCGGATTGCCGCCTCGATGCGTTCGCGCGTCGCGGCGCTGACATTGACGTCGCGATTGACGACGCGCGACACGGTCTTTGCCGATACGCCGGCGATCGCGGCGACATCGTCCAGGGTGGCAGGCCTTTTCACGGCGGGACCAATAGGATTCATCGCGCCTTGTTAGACGCGGAATACGTATCCAGTCCACCCTTTATGTCAGCGCTGACATTTTTCGTTGTCAGCGCTGACATAATTAGATAGCTAGCGATTCGAAAACAGAAGAAATGGGAGAGTTTGATGGGGTCGTGGCTTTGCCGCGCGGCGTTGCTGGCCGCCTGTTCGACATCGGCTATCGCACCGGGAGTCCATGCGCAGGATGCGGCCGACGACGCCGATCGCCGCGCCGCCACCACCGAAGCCGCGATGACCAATGCCGAGCGGGTGACCCTGCTGAACGGCATCATGGCTATGCCCCTTGGCGACGTAAAAATCCCCGAAGGCGTTCCGTTCGGCGCCGGCTATATTCCCGGTATTCCTCGCCTCGACGTTCCTGCGCTCACCGAAACCGATGCCAGCCTTGGCGTTTCCTATGTCGGCGGCCTGCGCGGCGACGGCGCGACCGCACTTCCGTCGGGAATGGCGATGGGATCGACATGGAGCTCGGACCTCATGCGAAAGGGCGGCGCGCTGATCGGCGGCGAAGCTCATGCCAAGGGTTTCAATGTCCTGCTCGCGGGCGGCATCAACCTGATCCGCGATCCGCGCGGCGGCCGCACCTTCGAATATCTGGGCGAAGACCCGCTGCATTCCGGGCTGCTCGGCGGCGCGGCGGTTGCAGGCATCCAGTCGCAGGGCGTGATTTCGACGATCAAGCATTTCATACTCAATCCGACCGAGATCGGGCGGCAGTTCCACAATGGCATGATCGACGAAGGCGCGCTGCGCATGAGCGATCTCCTCGCGTTCGAGATCGCGATCGAAAAGGGCCAGCCCGGATCGGTCATGTGCGCCTATAACAAGGTCAATGGCGCGCAGGCGTGCGGCAACGACCGCATGCTGAACGGCGTCCTCAAAGGCGACTGGGGCTACAAGGGCTGGGTGATGTCCGACTGGGGATCGGTCCGGGCGACCGATTTCGCGCTCCACGGCCTCGACCAGCAATCGGGGTCGCAGCTCGACGCGGCGGTGTTCTTTGGCCAGCCGCTGCTCGACGCAGCCAATCGCGACAAGCGCTACCAGCGCCGCCTCGCCGACATGAGCCGGCGGGTGCTGCGCTCCATCTACGCCGTCGGGGTCGATCGCAACCCGCCGCGCAAGGCGCCGATCGATGTCTCCGCCGGCGCCGCGATTGCGCAGGAGATCGCCGAAAAGGGCATCGTCCTGCTTCAGAACCGCGGCAATATCCTGCCGCTCGCCGCCTCGGCAAAGCGCATACTGGTAGTCGGGGGCTATGCCGACGCGGGCGTGCTTTCGGGGGCGGGATCGTCGCAGGTGCAGGGTCAGGGCGGCCCGGCGGTGTCGCTTCCGACCGTGAAGGACGGGCCGTTCACCGCGCTGATGGCGCAAAATTATCACCGCTCCTCGCCGCTCGACGCCATTCGCGCCCGCGCGCCGCAGGCGGAGGTCGTCTTTCGCGATGGCCGCTACCCGGCCGAAGCGGCGATCGCGGCGAAGAACGCCGACCTCGTCGTCGTCTTCGGGACGCAGTGGATGACCGAAGGGCTCGACGTCCCCGACCTCTCGCTGCCGCAGGGGCAGGATGCGGTGATCGCAGCGGTGGCGAAGGCCAATCCGAAGACGGTCGTCGTCCTCGAAACCGGCGGACCCGTCGCGATGCCGTGGAAGGACGATGTCGGCGCGGTCCTCGCGGCCTGGTATCCCGGCGCGCGCGGCGGCGAGGCGATCGCCAGGGTGCTGTTCGGCGACGTCAATCCGTCGGGCCGCCTGCCCGTAACCTTTCCCGCTTCGATCGCGCAGCTTCCGCGCCCCGCCCTTCCCGGCGCCGAGACCGTCGAGCCCAGCTTCGCCGGGCATGGCAAGCCGGGCCAGACGCTCGACATCGACTATAATATCGAAGGCGCCGACGTCGGTTACCGCTGGTTCGCGCGCCAGCAGGCGAAGCCGCTCTATCCGTTCGGTTTCGGGCTCAGCTACACCCGCTTCGAGCGCTCGGGCCTTGCGATCACTAACGGGGCAAGTCCTGCCGCGACCTTCACGCTGCGCAATAGCGGTGCGCGCGACGGCGCCGATGTCGGACAAGTCTATCTGGTCGAAACGCCGCGCGGAAAAACGCGCCGGCTGGTCGCCTTTGCGCGCATCGACCTGAAACCCGGCGAGACGCGCCGGGTCGACGCGCCCATCGACCCGCGCCTGCTCGCCGACTGGAGCCCCAAGGGCTGGGCGATCGCGCCCGGCACCTATCGCTTCGCGCTCGGCGCGTCGGCCGAAGACCTGATCGAGGAAACGGGCGTCACGCTCGCCGGAAGGACCTGGAACTACCGCAAATAGACCATCACAGAACAGGGGGACGACATGAAGAGGATTTGGACTTCCGCCACCGCGCTCGGCGCCGTGCTCGCGGCCACGACGCCGGCCTTCGCGCAGGATAGCGCGGCGACCGACGAACAGACCGGCGGCTTTGGCGAAATCATCGTTACTGCGCAGAAACGCGCCGAAAACCTCCAGGACGTGCCGATCTCGGCAACCGTCGTCAGCGCGGATGCACTTGCTTCGCGCCAGATTTTCGACCCGTCGCAGCTCCAGCTCGTCGCGCCCAGCCTGCAGGTCAAAAGCTTCAACGCGGCGCTCGGCGCATCCAATTTCTCGATCCGCGGCGTCGGCACATTGAGCTTCTCGAACTCGATCGAAGCGAGCGTGACCTCGGTGATCGACGGCGTGGTCATGGGCAACCCGTCGCTCGGCTTCATGAACTATCTCGACCTCGCGCAGATCGAAGTGCTCAACGGGCCGCAGGGCATGTTGTTCGGCAAGAACGCCTCTGCCGGCCTCGTCAACATCACGACGCGCCGCCCCGAAATCGGCCGTTTCGACGGGCAGGTGATGGGCGAGATCGCACAGATGAAGGTGCCCGGCGACGGATTGCTCTATCGTCTGCAAGGCATCGTCAACGTTCCGCTGGGCGACAAGGCCGCGCTGCGCGTCAGCGCGTCGCAGACGCATACCGATCCCGTCATCACGAATCTGGTCGACGTTCCGGGCAGCCAATATGGCCAGAACCAGACCAGCCTGCGCGCCAAATTGTTGTGGGAACCGACCGCCGAGCTCAGCATCTATATCGCCGGCGACTATGCCCATTCCTCGGGCGTCGGATCGGGCGGCAGCGCCGACCGGATCGTCCGGCCCACGAGCCGCTTCGCCGCCGAAAACGCCGCACTCGGCATCGTCGCCAACCCCGACAATTTCTTCTCGAGCTATGGCGCGCCGACGCGGGCCAATTTCGATGTCGGCGGGCTTCAGGCCAATATAGATTATGAGTTCGAAAGCGGTCACACGCTGACCAGCATCACTGCCTGGCGAAAGTTCGACGCCGACAACCTCTTCGATTCGGACAAGCACCGCATCAACCTGCTCGATACGAACCACCAGCTTTCGACGATCAGCCAGTTCACCGAAGAGCTGCGGCTGGCGTCGCCGGTCGGCCAGTTTTTCGAATATCAGTTCGGTCTCTATTATTACGATTCCAAGAGCGATTCCGACATCACCGCGGCGGGCGCCAACGGCGCGACAGCATCGCCGCCGGCCGGCTTCAATGCATGGCTCGGCATTCACTCGACCGGCTCGATGACGTCGAAAAGCTACGCAGGCTTCGGTCAGGGCACGCTCAATATCAGCGACCGCTTCCGGTTCACCTTCGGCGGTCGCTATACCTATGACAAGCTCAAGCTTCGCTCCGTCAGCGATGCGGCCGGGTTCGTCGTCCCGTTCGGCGCGGTGGGGTCGCGCAACCAGCGGATCAGCGAGGAAAATTTCTCGTGGCGCGTCGGCGCGCAATATGACGTGACCGACGACGTCATGGCCTATGCCTCGGTGGCGCGCGGTTATAAGGGACCGGGTTTCAACCTGACGATCGATCCGCGCGCGCCGCTGATCATGCCCGAAATCCCGACCTCCTACGAAGCCGGGATCAAGTCGACGCTGCTCGACCGCCACCTGATCTTCAACATCTCGGGCTACACCTCGACCTTCAAGAACTTCCAGGCGCAGGCGTTCGACACGGCGAGCAACGGCTATGTCCTGCTGAACGCGGGCGAGCTCAAGTCGCGCGGGTTCGAGATCGAGGCGTCGGCATTGCCCGCCGAAGGCCTCGTCTTCAATCTGGGGGTCAGCTATGTCGACGCCTTCTTCTCGGACTTCCAGGGCGACCGCTGCTATCCCTTCCAGCCGAACTGCCGCGCCAACGGGACGATCGATTCGTCGGGCAACCGATTGCCGAACGTGCCCAAATGGACGGTCAGCCTGACGGGCCGCTATGAAACGCCGTTCAGCGAAAGCCTCGCGGTATTTCTGCAGGGTGCGCTCTATGCCCGCACCAGTTCGAATTTCAGCTCGACCGAGGATCCGAGTACGAAGCTGCCCGGCTATTCGCTGTTCGACGCCAGCATCGGGCTCAAACAGATCGACGACAAGTTCAAGCTGACGCTCTTCTGCCGCAACTGCTTCGACAAGCGCCAGCCGACCTTCATCAACTCCAACTCGCAGTCGCGCGGCGACTATTACCACATGTTCGGGCTCAACTCGTTCCGGACGCTGGGCGTGTCGCTGGACGGTCGTTTCTAAAAGGGGCAGGCGCCGGGCCGTCGATTGGGACGACCCGGCGCCACACGCGGGAGGTTCGCATGACCAAGAAATGGATCGCGGCTGCGGTCAGCGCCATCGCCATGGCCGCATTTTCGGCGACACCCGCCGCCGCCGAGGAAACGCCCGGCAAACCAAAGCTGGTCGTCCTGATTTCGATCGACCAGTTCTCGGCCGATCTGTTCAACGCGAGCCGGGGCGAATTTCAGGACGGGCTCGCCAGGCTGGCGCAGGGCATCGTCTATTCGAACGGTTTTCATGCGCAGGGCGTGACCGAAACCTGCGCGGGCCATGCGGTGATTGCTAGCGGCCGGCATCCTGCTGCGACGGGGATTATCGCGAACCAATGGTACGATCAGCGCGCCGGGGTCGATCGCTATTGCACCGACGATGGCGTCCATGTCGCCGCACGCGCCAGCCGCAAACTCGGCACCGGACCGGCGATGCTCGAGGTGTCGACGCTCGGCGACTGGCTCAAGGCCGCCTCGCCCGCCAATCGCGTCTTTTCAGTCGCGGGCAAGGATCGGTCGGCGATCATGATGGGCGGCCGCCATCCCGACGGGGCGTTCTGGTTCGATGGCAAGCAGGGATTCGACACCTGGGGCACCGATGCTGAGGACGCGCAGCGCCGCCTCGCGCCGCTTGCAAAGCTCAATGCCGGGTTTGCGCGGCGGCTGAAGGCCGCACCCGCCTGGACCTACCGGCGCGAAAGCTGCCGCGTACGCGAGGCGGTGATTCCCCTCCCCGGCGGCAAGAGTTTCCACGCGCACCTGCCGCCCGATCCGCCGGCCGCGATCCCCGGCCGCCCGCCCGCGAGCGGCGCGGCGCTGCCGCCCTGGTTTTATGACCAGATCACAATCGACGCGGCGATCGACCTGCTCGACGGACAGAAGCTCGGCCAGTCGTCCGGAACCGACCTGCTCGCGGTCGGCCTGTCGGCGACCGATATGGTCGGCCATGCCTATGGCACGCAGGGACCCGAGATGTGCGACCAGATGGCCCGGGTCGACGAGGCGGTCGGTCGCCTCCTCAAACGGATCGCGGAACTGAAGATTCCCGTCCTCGTCGCGCTCACCGCCGACCATGGCGGCGGCGACATCCCCGAACGGCTGGCGGAGCGCGGCTATCGCGATGCCGGGCGGATCGATGCCGCCGCGCTGCTCGCCGATCTCAACGCGGCGGCGCGCGCCGCGACAGGCGTCGACTGGAACCCGCTGCGTCCGGCGTTCTTCGACCCGACGCAGCTTGTCGTCGTCGACGCCGGCGGGCAGTCGCTCGCCGATACCGCGCTCAAGAACCGCATCGCCGAAGCGACCGCGGCGCGCGCGCTCACCCGGCCGGGCATCGCTGGTGCCTGGACGGCGGCGCAATTGCAGGGGCGGAAACCCGACCCGCGCCTGTCCCCCGACCTGCTGCCGGTCGCCGACCGCATGGCGCTGTCCTTCTATCCCGGGCGTAGCGGCGACATATTGCTCGCGACCGACCCGCTGAAGATCGCCGCGCCGCCGCTCCCCGGCCTGTTCATGATGGGCCATTCGGGCCCCAGCGACTTCAACCGGCGCGTCCCCATCCTCTTCTGGTGGCCCGGTGTGGCGCATCAGGAACGCGCCCTGCCGGTACAGGTGGCCGATGTGGCGCCAACACTTGCCGCCGCCATACGGGTCGCGCCGGACGGTCCGGTCGATGGAGAATGCCTCGAGCTCGGCGGAACGGGGACAGGCTGTCCCCTTCCGGCAGCATCGCGGCGATAATGTGAAAGGACAGACAATGCGGATATTCCCCACCGTCGCGCTCGCGCTGGCGCTCGTTTCTCCCGCGATGGCGGCCGACACCGCGCCGCAGCCGGTCGTCGACACGCGTAGCGGTGCCGTGCAGGGCGTCGCCGAAGGCCAGAGCATCGCCTATCGGGGGATTCCCTATGCCCTGCCCCCCGTCGGCGATCTGCGCTGGCGCGCGCCGCAGCCCGCCGATCGCTGGACCCAGGTTCGCGTCGCCGACCAGTACGGCCCCGATTGCATGCAGATTCCCTTCAAGGCCGATGCCGCGCCGCTGGGGGTGAAGCCGTCCGAGGACTGCCTCTATCTCAACGTCTGGACCCCGGCCGAACGGTCGCGCAAGAAACGCCCGGTGATGGTCTGGATCTATGGCGGCGGTTTCGTCAACGGCGGCAGCTCGCCGCCGGTCTATACGGGCCGGTCTTTTGCCGAATCGGATGTGGTTTTCGTCAGCTTCAACTACCGGCTCGGCCGTTTCGGCTTTTTCGCCCACCCGGCCCTGAAACGCGAAGCCGCTGGCGCGCCGACGGGCAATTATGCAATCCTCGACCAGATCGCGGCACTGAAATGGGTGCAGGAAAATATCGCGGCCTTTGGCGGCGATCCCGGCAACGTCACCATTTTCGGTGAATCGGCCGGCGGCATGTCGGTACACGCGCTGACGACGACCCCGCTTGCGAAGGGACTGTTTCACAAGGCGATCTCCATGTCGGGCGGCGGGCGCGATCTGATGGGCCCGCTGCGCACCGCGACCGAGGCCGAAGCGATCGGCGCCGGCTTTGCGCGGGCAAAGGGGATAGAGGGCGATGAGGCCGGCGCACTCGCAGCGCTTCGCGCCCTGCCGGCCGACAGCGTGATGAGCGGGCTCAACCTGATGAGCCTGTTCGGCGCGAAGGATTTCACCCCGCTCTATGCCGACGGACAGATCGTGCGCCGGTCGATCGATGCGGCCTATGCCGCCGGAGACGGCGCAAAGATTCCGATGGTCATCGGCGCGAACGATGCCGACGGCTTCTTCTTCGGCGGGGGTGTCGATCAGGCCTATGCCCCGCTGGCAGCGGTGCGGGCAGAGGCCGAGCCGGTCTATGACCCCGAAGCGCGCAAGGACGCGATGCGTATCGGCATCGCGGTTTCGGCGGACACGATGTTCCTCGAACCCGCGCGGCACGTCGCCCGGATCATCGCGGGGCGCGGGCAGCCCGTCTTCACCTACCGCTTCGGCTATGTGCCCGAATATCTGCGCGCCAAGATGCCGGGCGCCTTTCATGCCAGCGAACTGCCCTTTTTCTTCGGCACCGTCGACGCCCGGCACGGCGCCGCGACGTCGCCCGCCGATCGCGCGGCGGCGCGGCTGGTACAGGATTATTGGGTCAATTTCGCAAAGACCGGCGTGCCGTCGGCAACGGGCGGCGGGCACTGGTCGCCCGGCGGCGTGGCTGCCGACACCATCATGACCTTCGACGCGGCCGGCGCCCGCGAAGGTCCCGACCCGATCCGCTCGCGGCTCGACTTCGTCGAGCGCGTCGTGGCCGCCAGAGCGCCCTGACCGGTGCGCCCGATTCCGATGCGCTTTCTGTCGCATCTCGCCGCCCTGACCGGCGCTCTCTTGTTCGCGCCGCCCGTCGCGGCGCAAGAGGTGGTGGCGAAGGTTGAAAGCGGCGAGATCGGCGGAACCGTCGACAACGGCGTCGTTCGCTTCCTCGGCGTCCCCTATGCCGCACCGCCCGTCGGCGAACGGCGCTGGGCCGCCCCCGAAGCGCCGCCGCCGTGGTCCGGGCGGCGCGATGCGAAGGCGCATGGCCCCGGCTGCGTCCAGACGATCACCCCCGGCGGCTTCGGTCCGTGGACCCGCGAATATGTCGCGCCGGCCCCGGTTTCGGAGGATTGCCTCACCCTCAACATCTGGGCGCCGGCGGAGCATGACGGCCGGCCGCTGCCGGTGATGATATGGATTCACGGCGGCGCCTTCATGTCGGGGTCGAATGCGGTTCCGATCTATGACGGCGCGGCGCTGGCGCGGCAGGGCATCATTGTCGTGTCGATCAACTATCGCCTGGGCGTCTTCGGCTTTGCCGCCTTTCGCGACCTCGCGGGCGATCCCGGCGGCGGCGCCAATTTCGGGTTGCAGGACATATTGGCGGCGCTGCGCTGGACGCAGCGCAATATCGCCGGCTTTGGGGGCGATCCCGGACAGGTGACGATCGCCGGTCAGTCGGCAGGTGCCATGGCCGTCCATATGCTGCTCCTCTCGCCGAAAGCGGACGGACTGTTCGCGCGCGCGATCGCACAAAGCGGCATTGTCGAAACCCCGCTCCCTGATCGCATCGAAGCCGACCGCCGCGGCGCCGACCTGCTCGCCCGCGCGAGGCTCCCCGGTATCGCAGCGCTGCGGCACCTGCCGGCGGATCGGGTGATGGCGCTGCTCGAAACCGGCCCGCTCGCCGGCGCTGGAGATGTCGGCGGCATGCCGCTGCTCGGCCCGATCGTCGACGGATCGATCCTGCCCGGACAGGTTGCCGCGATGGAAGCCGCGGGCCGGCGGCGCGCCGTGCCGGTAATGGTCGGGCTGAACGCCGACGAAGGCGTGTTGAGCCCCGGTTATTTCCGCGCGGCGCCTGCGGATGTGCGTGCGCTCGCCGCCCGGATCGCGGGCGACGCCGGCGCCGATGCACTACTGGCGGACATCCCGCTCGATAGCGAGATGACGGCGCTCGCCGCGCGCCGGCAACTGACCCGCCTGTACGGCCTGGCATCGCTTGTCGACTGGGCGCGCATGCACCACGCCCCCGCCTTTGCCTATTATTACACCCATCCCGAACCGGGCCCGGGACAGGAGATGTTCGGCGCGTTCCACTCGGCCGAAATGCCCTACACTTTCAATTCGTTGAGAACCTCGCCCGACCGCCCCTTCACGGAATACGACCGCTCGGTTGCTGCGACCATGTCGCAACTATGGGCAACTTTCGTGAAGCGCGGCGACCCCAACGGCCCGGGTTTGCCACAATGGCCGGAGTTCGCGAACAGGTCAGGCGGCGTGATGGAACTGGGCGCACATTTTGCGCCATACCGAACCGAGGAGCAGAAGCTGCACCTTGTGCTTGGCAGATTCGCCATTGGCCCGGGACGGTCAATCTTCGGCATCGAAAGCTTCGTGGAAACGTCACGGGACCGATGATTCGACAAAGATGCGCGTTCAAATCGACTTACGGCATTTGTCCGCGAAAGGCCTGAGGCTAAGGTGCCGATCGTGAAAGCGCCGAGGCTCGAATGTAGCCGAATGTCTTCGAATTTGAGATTTGGTCGAATCGTGAATTTTTTCTTTGAATTTCAAAAGTTTATTTTTTGACGGACCGCTGCTGGGTCATTCCGGACCAAATATTTTTGTCCATTATTTTTCAATTTGTTATGTCTAATTGAACAATTGAGTGGGAGTGGCGGTATCAATCGATATCAATCGACTACAATCGGTGGGAGCACTTCGATTGCTCCGCTATCCGACCTCAGCCGCCTTAAGCATCGGTAATAACTAACAAATCCGACGAAACCCGCTTCACTCTGTCGGTTCGACGGGCGCAGTTCTGCGTTGGCGGATTTTGGGTGCGGGCGCCACCTTCGCGCGACCTTCCAAGCTGCTTTGGCGACGCTCTGCGATCCAAGCTTCGATCTCCTCCAAATCCCACACATCGCGGCGTGAGATTGAATCGACGCGGACCGCAATCGCCCCTCTTCCCGGCAGTTTCATTGATCCTGATTGGACAGCGACTAACTTCCCGTGCCGTTGTCGTTTCGGTTCACTTAAATGCCTCGCGCTCGACTTTTTCCCGATTGCCGCCCTCCACAATCCAAATTAGACATCGCTTCACCGCGGGGCGCCAAGCACTTGCGGAACAGGGGTTGGGGGCTGCACCGAATGAACGCGATCTTCGCCCGAGCGGGGCTAGTTGCGCTTGCGCTTGGGATTACCGTGTCCGCCCATGCGGGCGTGTCGGAGGATTTCTCCGAATGCGACGGGCTTAAGAAACCCAAGAGCAGCGACGACGGGATGCGGGGCGAGGCGACTTTCCCCTCCTACCGCTTCAGCGGTCGCGATGCGCCCAGCCAGACGCTGGCCGCGTGCGACCGCGTGCTAGAGAGCGGGAAACTCCTGCCCGAGCAGACACTGCGCCGCGCCCATGTGATGCGCGCCCGCGCTGCCGCGAAGCTGGAGCTCGGGGATGCCGCCGGTGCGCTCGCCGATATCGATGCCGCTCAAGAGGCTGGTAAGGCCTACGCCGGCGATTTCTTTTACGATCGCAGCATGGGCGTCTCGCTCGATCTGCTGCGCGCTCTTGCCCTGAACGAGACGGGCGAGCGCAAAGCGGCGCTGGCGCTGGCTGAAGCGGCGGCGGCCAAGCGCACCTATGCGCTCGAGGTGCAGCGTGTCGCAGGCATGCTCCGCGCCGCCAATGGTGACAAGCCGGCCGATCCGACGATCTGGCAGGGCCTCGCCCGCATCGATCCGGCTACTCGGGGCATCTTCTCGCAGTTCGCGCCCCAGTCCGGTAATCTCGCCGAACTGGCGGCCTCGGCTGGGACGCCTTCGGTGGCCATGCCTGCAGCGCCTTCGCTCAACGCGATGATGGCCAATGGCGGGAATATCGCGCCGCTACTGTCCGAGTGGTCGGCCCCCGTCAGAGGGGCAATGACCAAGGCCTATGCGCTTGCCGCCCATGGCCAACCTGCAGCCGCCCGTGCCTGGGTTGAGGCGACCCGCGCGGCGCTCGACGCCGCCGGTCCGGCAGGGAATTCACAGGGCGAAGAGGGCAAGCAGGCTCCTAAGGATATCGTTACCCTGTTAGTCGAAATGGCGCGTGCCGAACATTTCAAACCGTTGGCCGATCTGGTCGACGCCCGCATTGCCATCGCCGAGGGCCGGCTCGCCGATGCCGCCGCCGCGCTTCAGGGCAAGCAATTGCGCGCGACCCCGGTGACGGAAGAATTCCACGCCGCCTATGCCGCCGCGCGTAGTGCCAGCGCCCTGAGCGCACCCGATTTGCCTCCGCTGGGCCCCGCTGCCAAACGCGGTCCGGCGCGTCTCTCCGGAATGGCGGACGATCTTCTGATCCGCCCCGAATCGCAACGCAAGCTGATCGACTACGAAAAATCGCGCCCGAATATTCTCGGCGCGCTGGTCGGCGCGGCGTTTTCGATGGGCACAACGTTGCTCGGGGGGATCGACCGCACGGCGGGATTCCGTTCGACCCCGAACGATGACGGTTCGATCAAGGTCGAATATACCGGTAATACCACCTCTGGACCGGTGGTTCAGGAAATGACTCTACTACGGGCGGCCGAACTCGCGCGCGAGGCGGGCAAGTCGCATTTTCACGTCGTCGGGCGGAACGATTACCAGCGTTATCTCACTCAGACGATGAACGGCGTGCCGATGAACCGGACGCTGACTGGCTATAAGACCGAACTGACCATCCGTCTGCTGGGCGAAGGCGAAGCCGACGCGCTCGACGCCGTCGCTGTAATCGATGCGCTGGGGCCGGTCTATTACGAAAGCTGAGCGTGGGTGCAGGACCGGGCTCAACAGCGCAGGCAAGAGCAGCACAAGGGCTCCAGAACTGGCCGGTAGCGGCCAGCCTGCTTATTGGCTTAGGAGATCATAAGCTGTCATCAAAGGTGGAAGATGGGCAGCCCTTCAAGAACGCCTATTCGCGTGCAAATTTGTCGCCGCCGAGTTCCAGAGTGGCAATCTCTCCATCCGGAGCGAAGGTGAACCCGACGGAGGTCTGACCGGTTATACTCCTCTGGCCAGGGCTATCCCACTGCGCCTTGAACATATCGTTGCGATCATGGTTGAGCACCGCCGTCGCCTGCGGACGTGCGAGCTTGAGCTTGCCGTCGGCCAGCGTGATTGCAATCTCACCGAGCAGGTCGCTCGAGTAGGTCCCGACATAGCGATCGAGCGGCAGTCGCGCGGGCGCAATCGTCACTGAACCCGACGTCGCCGCTGCCTTTTCACGCGCAATCCGGACCGCGTCATCGCTCTCCTGCTTCATGACAGCGCTGTGATCGGTCGCAGGACCGCCAAGGAAGGCATCCAGCACTCGCAGTTCCACGGCCGTAGCCAGCTTTGTGCGCAGGCCGTTGGTCAGCACAACCACGCCGAGCTTTCTTTCCGGTATCATCGCGACCATGCTCTGCATCCCGTCGATCGCGCCGGAATGCTGGACAATCTTTTGACCGCGATATTCCTGCATGCCCCAGCCAAGGCCGTATTCACTGAACTTGAAGAGTGCGTCGGTTCCTCCGCGCGGGACGATCTGACCGCTATGCATTTCCGCCAGCGTCGTGGAGGCGATCAGCCGCTTACCCTCGAACGTGCCGCCGCCTAGTTGCAGGCGCACCCACTGCGCCATGTCGCGCGCGCTGGAGTTGATCACGCCGGCGCCGCCGACATTGTCGATCATGCGATATTCGACCGGCGTCGCCTTGCCGTCCAGCAGCGCATGCGGGGTGGCAACGTTGGCCAGCCCCTTGAGGGCAGTGACACTGGTGTTGGTGCGGCGCATGCCCAGCGGCTCGAAGATGCGGCCGGCGATGAACTGGTCATAGCTGGTGCCGGTCACCGCGGAGACTATCTCGCCCGCCACGATGAACATCTCGTTCTGATACTGATACTGGTTACGGAAGCCGAGCGTCTCGGTCTGGAAGCGTAACCGCCGGATGATTTCCCGGCGGTCGAACCCCGATCCATACCAGAGCCCGCCGTTGGTAACGACGCCGGTACGATGCGACAGCAGATCGCGTACCGTCACGTGGCGGGTGACATAGGGGTCGTGAAGTTCGAACGACGGCATATAATCGTGCACCGCGCCGTCCCATTCGATCTTCTTATCATCCACCAGCATGCCGAGCGCCGCGGCGGTGAAAGCCTTGGTCGCCGATCCGATCGCGAAGACCGTATCGGCGTCGACCTTGCCGGGCTTGCCTGCTTCGCGGACACCGAAACCTCTGGAATACACAATCCGGTCATCCCTGACGATGGCGATGGACAGGCCGGGTACGTGCCACGCTTTCCGCGCGCTCTCGATATAAGCGTCGAGGCCGCCGAGCGCTTCTGCCGTCGTGGGTGATACCACGGGCGCTGGAACAGGCGTCTCCGCAACGGTCTGCGCGAATGCGGGACTGGCGAGCAGGACCAGACTCAGCGCGGGCAGGACGACATATTTCAATCGCTTACACGAGATCATGATGCATTCCCTTTTCGCCAAACAGAAGTTTCTAAACGGAGAATATTTTCGTATTTGGACATAATTGCCCCGAGAGAAAATTGTCAACGACTTCCCGTCGGCGCCTTCAGGAATTCGAACTAGCGCGGCCTGAGAGCTTTGGTTTTCCGGGAAATTGGCAAGAACTTATGCTTGCGAGCCCCTTGCGATGGGCGTGCCCGTCTGCGGTCAGGCCATTTGGTGAAATCGGGACGAGCGGACATCGGAGAATCCACACCCGATATGATAGTTGCTCCCTTGAAGCTTCGCTATCTCGCTATGACCCACCAAGGAACCAGTATGGACAGTCGGTGCGCTCGTCGGCACCGTCTCATCACGCTACGCAGGCACCCGCGCATCCGGTCGGCAAAAGAAGCAGCGTTGGATAATTATGCCGGTGTCCCTATCAGCCCGGCGTGAAGCATTAGTCGATATTCAAGTGGAGCAAGTTTTTCATGCCGGTCGAGATCGATCCCTTTCACGCCATCGCCATAAGCCGTCTCGCGCATCAGCTGCGAGCCGAGGGGCGGTCCGTGATTCATATGGAATTCGGCCAACCCTCGACCGGTGCTCCGGCAGCAGCGATCGAGACCGCGCACCACATCCTCGACGAGGATGGCATGGGCTATTGGGAAAGTCCGGGGCTCAAGGCGCGTATCGCGGCACATTATGGCGAAGCCTACGGGGTGTCCGTCAGTCCGGAACAGGTCATCCTCACGTGCGGCGCTTCGCCCGCCTTCGTCCTCGCACTCTCCTGCCTGTTTTCGCCTGGCGCGAGGGTCGCCCTGGCTCGGCCCGGTTATGTTGCCTACAGAAACACCCTCAAGGCGCTGCATCTCGAGCCGGTCGAACTCGCCTGCGGCGAAGCCGAGCGGTTCCAGATCACGGCCGACGCAGTCGAACGAATGGAGCCGGCGCCGGATGGACTGATCGTCGCGAGCCCTGCCAACCCCACCGGCACGATCATCCCGCCCGAGGAGCTTCGGGCGCTGGCGGCCGTCTGCGAGCGCCGTGGCATCGCTCTCGTGTCGGACGAAATCTATCACGGGCTGAGCTATACGCTGCCCGCCGAATCCATGCTGCAGCACGCGCCGGGCGCGCTGGTCGTCAACAGCTTCTCCAAATATTTCAGCATGGCGGGCTGGCGCCTTGGATGGCTCATCGTTCCCGAAAGCCTGATCGACGCCGCGCGCGCGCGAATGGGCAATCTGTTCCTGACGCCGCCCTCGCTCGCCCAGCACGCCGGCCTGATAGCGTTTGACTGCCGCGACGAACTCGAAGGCCATATCCATACCTATGCGCGCAATCGCGAACTCCTGCTCCAGGCCCTTCCTGAAATGGGCCTCCAGCGGATCGCGCCCCCCGACGGGGCTTTCTATATCTATGCGGATGTCGGCCATCTCACGAATGACAGCCTCTCCTTCTGCGAAGCCTTGTTGCGCGATACGGGTGTCGCCGTGGCTCCGGGACTCGATTTCGATCCGGTCGATGGCAACAGTTTCATACGCCTCAGCTTCGCCGTCTCGACCGACCTCGTCGAAGAAGCGATCCGGCGCATCGAACCATGGTTGACCGCCAGAGCGATCAGCGGTGCAGCCGCTCCTCTCGTCGAATGAAGCTCATACCAATCGAAGCCGGGAACGAGAGCGCCGCAGATGACCGTCGGAGCCCATAGAAATAGCCATTTCCCGAGGATGGTTGGGTATGGACAGATAATCATTCGCCCGGAAGCGGAACGGCTGTCTGATATTTGACCGCCCTGAGTGCGAAGTGCGACGCAGCCCCGGCGACCGCTTCATTTCTGAGCAGCCTTTGCATCAAAAACGCTTCGTAGTCGGCGACATCGGTTGCGACGACGCGCACCTGATAATCCCACTCGCCCGACATCGACAGGCATTCCATGATGCGATCCTGGTCCCGGACAAAATTTTCGAACATCGCGGTATGTTCGGCCGAATGGCTCTTGAGCCGGATATTGCAGAGGACGTTGACGCTCTGTCCGACCCGTGCCGCGTCGACGAGCCACACATTTTTCGTCAGCACGCCGGCCGCCTCGAGCGCTCTGACGCGGCGCCAGCACGACGGGCCCGTGCTTCCCACCCGCTCGGCAAGCTCGCCGTTGCTCTGCGCGCCATCGCGCTGCAATTCGCCGAGGATGCGACGGTCGAGCGAGTCGAGTTTGACAATTTCTTTCATAATACTGACAATATCTGAAATAGATTCACTTTCAAACATGCTATTTCCTCCAGTTTGAGAAGATTTTTCGCCGATTTATTGCGATATCTCGCGCATGAAACTCGACACCCCGCCCGCCCGCGCCATCTCGACCAGCCTGCCGTTCGATACGCTGGCTGCGCAGCCCGCCGACGCGTTGCTGAGCCTCATCGCGCTGTACCGCGCGGATGATCGGCCGCAGAAAATTGACCTCGGTGTCGGCGTGTTTCGCGACGATGCGGGTGACACACCCGTGATGCGCGCGGTGAAGGCGGCGGAGGCAGTGCTGCTCGAAACGCAGGTCACCAAATCCTATCTCGGGGCCGAAGGCGACGCCGCCTATACCGCGCTGCTCGCGGAGATCGTCTTCGGCGACCGGACGGCGGGCGAACGATTGAACGGCGTTCAGACGCCCGGCGGCACCGGCGCGCTTCGCCTGGGCGCCGAGCTTCTCGCGCGTGCGGGCCGCGAAGCGCAGGTCTGGATCGGCACCCCGACATGGCCCAACCATGCCCCCATCTTTGCCGAAGCGGGACTTTCGACGCGGAGCCACCGTTTCCAAGACGCGGCGTCGGGCCACATCGATTTCGACGCGATGATGGACGACCTTGCCGCGGCGCGGGCGGGCGACATCCTGTTGCTGCATGGCTGTTGTCATAACCCGACCGGAAGCGCCTTTACCTCAGAGCAATGGCGCGCCGTAGCCGATCTGTGCGCGGCGCGCGGGCTGATCCCGTTTATCGACCTCGCCTATCAGGGGCTGGGCGACGGGCTGGACGAGGATGCGGCGGCGACGCGGATGATCTTCGAAGCGCTGCCCACCGCGCTGGTCGCCTATAGCTGCGACAAGAATTTCGGCCTCTATCGCGAACGCGTCGGCGCGCTGTGGGTCCTGTCGGCGACCAACGCGATCGCCGACCGCGTCCGCACCAATATGCTCTCGCTCGCGCGCAGCCTCTGGTCGATGCCGCCCGATCATGGCGCCGCGATCGTCCGGACGATCCTCGAGAATGACGCGCTGCGTGCCGACTGGCGGGACGAGCTCGACACAATGCGCGCGCGCCTGAACGGCCTCCGCGCGGCGCTCGCCGCAACGCATCCGCGTCTGGCGGCGATCGCGGACCAGCGCGGCATGTTCGCGATGCTGCCGCTGACGCCCGAAGCCGTCGCGGCGCTGCGCGATGAGCATGGCATCTACATGGCCGGGAACGGACGCATCAATATCGCGGGCCTGCGCGCCGACACGGTGCCGGTTTTTGCGCAGGCGCTCCGGCCACACCTCGAAGCCCTGAACGGCAAGTCGTGACCCGCCCGCACATCGACGCGACGCACGATCCGGCGCGGACGAGCTGGGTCGCATCGGCGAACGGTCACCCTGACTTTCCGGTCCAGAACCTGCCCTACGGGATTTTCACGCCCGAGGACGGCGACCCGCGCGCCGGCGTCGCGATCGGCGACGCGATACTCGACCTTCGCGCCGCAGCGGCCGCTGGCCTGCTGCCCGGGCACGCCGCTCTCGCCTGCGACGGCGACACGCTCAACGCGCTGATGGCGCTCGCGCCCGCCGATCGTCGCGCGCTGCGCGAACGACTGAGCGCGATGCTGTCGGATCCCATGTGCGAGGCCGAACTGGCGCCGATGCTGCATGACGCAGCAAATTGTACCATGCATCTTCCCGCGCGGATCGGCGACTACACCGACTTTTATGTCGGCATCCATCACGCGAACAACGTCGGGCGGCAGTTCCGGCCCGACAATCCGCTGCTCCCCAATTATAAATATGTGCCGATCGGCTATCACGGGCGCGCTTCGTCGGTGCGCCCTTCGGGCGAGCCCGTCATCCGCCCGCGCGGACAGCGCAAACCTCCCGAGGCCGACGCCCCGATTTTCGAACCGACGCAGCGGCTCGACTATGAGCTCGAGCTCGGCGTGTGGATCGGCCAAGGCAATGCGCTGGGCGCACCGATCCCGATCGGCGACGCGGCGCGCCATATCGCGGGGTTGTCGCTGTTCAACGACTGGTCGGCGCGCGATTTCCAGGCATGGGAATATCAGCCGCTCGGGCCGTTCCTCGCCAAGAATTTCCATTCGACCATCGCACCCTGGGTGATCACGACCGAGGCGCTCGCACCCTTTCGTATCGCGCAGCCGCCGCGTCCCGAGGGCGATCCCGCGCCGCTGCCCTATCTGTGGGATGCCGACGATCAGGCGCATGGCGCGCTCGGCGTCACGCTCGAGGTTTTTCTTCTCACCGCCGGCATGCGTGCGGGGGGCGCCGAGCCCTTTCGCCTGAGCCGCGGCCCGGCGACGAGCATGTACTGGACGATCGCACAGATCGTCGCGCATCACGCCTCGAACGGCTGCAATCTGAACCCCGGCGACCTGCTCGGCACGGGGACGATATCGACTCCCGACCGCGAGGGGTTTGGCAGCCTGCTCGAGCTGACGACCGGCGGGTCGGAGCCCATCCAGATACAAGGCGGCGAGCGGCGCGGTTTCCTGGAGGATGGCGACGAGATCATCATGCGCGCGAGCGCGCAGGCGGACGGTTTCGTACCGATCGGCTTTGGCGAATGCCGCGCGGCCATTCTTCCCGCGCGCTGAGCGCTGTACCGGGCTCAGGTCAGAAACGCGCCCAGTTCGGCGAGCAACAATTCGGGCGTTTCTTCCTGCGGACTGTGACCGCACGGCAGCGCACGCCCTCGCACTTCGCGGGCCTTCGAACGCCAGCTCTCCATGACGTCGAAGAGCGTGCCCACCGTGCCATATTCGCCCCAAAGCAGCAGCAAGGGCGCCTCAATCCGGCGGTCATCGTCGGCGGCATCATGTTCAAGATCGATGCTCGCCGCGGCGCGATAATCTTCGCAGATCGCATGGCGCGTCGCGGGGTCGCGATAGCAGCGGCGATATTCGGCGACGACGCGCGGATCGAGCGAGCCTTCGACCTTGATCTGCCCGGCAAGATGACGGTCGAGGAAATGGTCGGGGTCGGCCGCGATCATCCGTTCGGGCAGGTCGAAAGGCTGGATGAGGAAGAACCACCAGAAATAGCGCGTCGCGAATTCGCGGTTCGTCTGCGCATACATCGTCGCGGTCGGCGCGATGTCGAGCAGCACGAGCCGCGCGACGCGGTCCGCGTGGTCGAGCGCCATGCGGTGTGCGACGCGCGCGCCGCGATCATGCGCGACGACATCGAAGCGGTCGAAGCCCAACATGGCCATCACCGCGACCTGATCGGCCGCCATCGCGCGCTTCGAATAATTCGCGTGCGTGGGATCGCCCGGCAGTTTTTCGCTGTCGCCATAGCCGCGCAGATCGGCCGCCACGACGGTGAAGCGTTTCGCAAGCTCGGGCACAACCTTATGCCAGGTCAGATGCGTCTGCGGGTGGCCGTGGAGCAGCAGCAGCGGGGGCCCCGAACCGCCGACTGCGGCACGGATGCGCACGCCGTCCGCATCGACGTCCTGCCAATGGAACCCCGGCATGAGTTCGGGATATTCGGGACTATTGCTCATCGCTCGGCACCCATAAGCCAGGGCTTGCGGCCGAGATAGGCTTTCTCGAACGCGCGGATGCGGTCGGCGTGCGTCAGCGTCTCGCCGATCCGGTCGAGCCCGAGCATCAGCGCGCGCCGCGCGGCGGGGTCAATATCGAAATCCGCCGCATAGCCGCCCATCGCGATGCGCTGCGCATCGAGGTCGACCGTCATCTCGCCTGCCCCGTCGCCCAGTTCCGCCATCAGCGCCGCGACCTGTTCGAGCGGCAGCGACAGAAGCAGCAGGCCGTTGTTCGCGGCATTGTCGGCGAAGATCGCGCCATAGGAGGAGCCGATGATGCCGCGGATGCCATATTGGAGCATCCCCCACACAGCATGTTCGCGCGAAGAACCACAGCCGAAATTGGGCCCGACGAGCAGGAAGCGCGTCTCCGCCATGTCCGCGCGGTTGAGGATGAAATCGTCCCGCACCGCACCGTTTTCATCGAAGCGAAGGTCGTGAAAAAGGCCGGCGGCGAGCCCCGAGCGGTCGATGCCTTTCAGAAACGCCTTGGGCATGATGACGTCGGTGTCGATATTGGCGGCGGGCATCGCGGCGGCGCGGCCCGACAGGCGGATAAAACGCTCCATCAGTCAAGCTCCTCCGCCGCGAGGTCTCGCACATCGGCGAGCCTTCCGGTAACCGCCGCCGCCGCGACCATCGCCGGGCTCATCAGGTGCGTGCGGCCGCCGATCCCCTGCCGGCCCTCGAAATTCCGGTTGGTGCTCGACGCGCAGCGTTCGCCCGGCGCGAGGCTGTCGTCGTTCATCGCGAGGCAGAGCGAGCAGCCCGAACGGCGCCACTCGAACCCGGCTTCGATGAAGATGCGGTCGATCCCCTCTTCTTCGGCGGCGCGGCGGACGCCACTGCTGCCCGGCGAAATCATCGCGCGAACGCCGGGTGCAACCTTGCGTCCCTTCAATATCCGTGCCGCATCGCGCAGATCGGTGAGGCGCGCGTTGGTGCACGAACCGATGAAGGCACGATCGATCGCGATATCCTGCAGCGGGGTGTGCGGCGCGAGGCCCATATAGGCCATCGCGCGGATCGCATCGGCGCGGCGTTCGGCGGGGAGGTCATCGGGATCGGGGACGATGCCCGTGATCGCGAGCGACTGGTCGGGACTGGTCCCCCAGCTCACCATCGGCGGAATGTCGCCGGCATCGAGTGCGATCTCCCTGTCGAACCGCGCGCCGGGGTCGCTGCGCAGCGTCTGCCATTCGGCGCGCGCCTGGGCGAGCAGGCCCGCCGACGGCGCGCGCGGGCACCCCGCGATATATTCGACGACCTTGTCGTCGGGCGCCATCAGCGCAACGCGCGCGCCGCATTCGACCGCCATGTTGCAGATCGTCATGCGCGCCTCGACCCCGAGCGCTGCAATCGCTTCGCCCGCAAATTCGACAGCATGCCCCGCCGCGCCATCGGCGCCGATCCGGCGGATCACCTCCATGATCAGGTCCTTCGCGGTGATACCGAGCGCCAGCGTCCCGTCGATCGTGATGTGCATCGTCCGGAGGCGGCGATAGACGAGCGTCTGCGTCGCCAGCAGATGCTCGATATCCGAGGTGCCGATGCCGAAGCCCACCACGCCGAACGCGCCATAGGTCGTCGAATGGCTATCGCCGGCGGCGATGACCATGCCCGGCAGCACCAGACCGAGCTCGGGCATCACGACATGCTCGATCCCCTGCCGCGGATCGAAGAGATCGAAGATTTCGATGCCGAAATCGCGGCCATTCTCGCCCAGATATTCGATCTGTCGCCGCGCGCCGTCGTCGAGTTCGCCCGCCTCGCGGTCGGGGTTGGTCGAATTGACATGATCGACGACCCCCAGCGATGCAGCGGGCCGCCAAGGCGCCCGCCCCGCGGCGCGAAGGCCGCTGAATGCCTGGGGGCTTGTATATTCATTGAGCACCGTTCTATCGACATAGAGCAATAATCGTTCGCCAGCTTCGCCGGATTCGTCGAAAGATAATATGCGGTGTTCGTCGACGATCTTGTCATAAAGCGTTTTTGGCGCCGACATTCTTCTACCCTTCCTGCGGTTTCGCGGGCCGGGATTACCGTCAGCGGTTCGGACGAAGCCAATGCCGGGACAGTATCAATTGATGCGACGAGTGGATTCAAATGGATATCATGTGGCTCGAGGACTTCATCAAGCTCGCTGATGAAGGCAATTTTTCCCGCGCAGCCGAAGCGCGCAACCTGACCCAGCCGGCGTTCAGCCGCCGCATCCGTGCGCTCGAGGACTGGGTTGGCGCGACGCTGGTCGATCGCGACACGCACCGCATCGCGCTGACCGAAGCGGGACAGGCGTTTCGCGTCCTCGCTGAAGAGATCATGCGGCGCCTGACGCTGGGCCGCGACCATGTCCGCGAAATCGGCGGCACGCTGAGCAATGAAATCCGTTTCGCCTCGACGCACGCGCTGTCGACAACCTTTTTCCCCGCATGGCTCCGCAGCCTCCACGGCGGACAGGAGGCCGGGACGATCACGCTGATCGCCGACAATATGGCCGCGTGCGAACGCTTCATGCTCGAAGGCAAGGCCGATTTCCTCCTGTGCCACCATCATACGGCGGCGCAGCATCGCCTCGACCCGGCGGGCTTCACCTCGCTCGCGCTCGGCGAGGATGTGCTGATGCCGGTCACCGCGCCGCTTGGCAACGGGGCACCCACGCACGTCCTGCCGGGCAGCGGCGACCAGCCGCTCCCCTATCTGGAGTTCGAGGAAAAATCGGGCATGGGCCGCATTCTGCAGGCCGCGCAGGTGATTTCGGCGGGTTCGGCATCGCTCCGCACCGTGTTTCGTTCGCATATGGCGACCGCGCTGCTGTCGATGGCGCGCGACGGGCGCGGCGTGTGCTGGGCGCCGCTCAGCGTCGCCGCCGCCGACCTTGAGAGCGGCCGCCTTGTCGCCGCGGGCGATGCGCGCTGGCACGTTCCGATCGAGATCCGCATCTATAAACCGATCGCGCGGCGCAGCCCGAGCGTCGAGGCTTTCTGGACGATGCTGAAGAACCGGTTGAAGGCCGAGGCCAGCTAGATCGCCGACGGCGTAATAAAACTGCGCAGGCGCCCCTCGCACCGCACGAATGATTCTATGTCGAACCGGCATTGGGATCGATGGCCGCATGTCCATAGACAGAATGGGCCCATGCACTAACCGACGAACGGACGGCTTTGGCAGGGTTCAGGGCGGAGAAAAAAAATGATCCAGGGACCGGCAACGGCGGAGAGCAGCAAGTTCAAGATTTCCACATCGCTTCTCGCGATTTCCCTTTTTGCGGGGCTGACAGGCGTGGCGGGCACCGCACACGCACAGGACACACCGGCACCCGCGCCGGACGACAGTGCGGCGACGGAGGGCGCCAGCGACATCGTCGTGACCGGGTCGCGCATCGGTCGCCCCGTCCTCGACTTGCCGACCCCGGTCGGCGTGGTGAGTTCCGAAACGCTCGGCGCGAACAACGCACAGTTCGACATCGGCCGCGCCCTTGCCCAGCAACCCGCGATCGGCTTTTCGGGCAGCATGCAGCAGAGCCAGCAGAGCGGTGCCTCGGGCTCGCGCGGCGAGAATAGCGGCGGCCTCGCCGTCGTCGATCTGCGCAGCCTCGGGTCAAACCGCACGCTCGTGCTCGTCAACGGCAAGCGCCGCGTCGCCGGCGCCACCGACAGCGCGGCGCTCGACCTCAATTCGATCAATCCCAATCTGATCGAACGCGTCGAAATCATCACCGGCGGCGCGTCGGCCATCTATGGCTCGGACGCGGTCTCGGGCGTCGTGAACATCATCACCAAGGACGATTTCGACGGCGTTCGCCTGTCGTTCAGCGGATCGCAGCCGGCGCGCGGCCCCGAAGGCTTCACCTATGGCGGAAGCATCGTCGCGGGGAAGAATTTCGCCCAGGGTCGCGGCAACATCACCGTCGCAGCCGACTATACGAAGGTGAAGGAAATCACCCCGCGCCAGGCCGACATGCGAAACAATGTCGCGATGATCAATCCGGCCGATACCGGGCCGAACGACGGCATTCCCGATCTGATCATCGTTCCCGGCGGCGAAGCCTTTCAATATTCGGGTTACGGCGCGGTGGGCCTGCGCGGCGACACGGGCGGCCTCGGTGCGTTCGTCTTCAACGATGACGGCACACCGCGCCGTGCGCCGACGCCGCTTTTCACCGACGGCAGCCTGTTCGGGAAATTCGACAATTGCGGACCGGCCTGCTTCCGCTTCGACGATTCGATTTCGATCGTTCCCGACATCGAGCGCTACAACCTCAACCTCAGCACCCATTTCGACTTCAGCGACAATGTGCGGGCCTATTTCGGCGCCGACTATAACAACACGTCGAGCTATGGACGCGGGCAGCCCGTGCTCCGCGCGGCACAGCCGATCAACATCGCGCAGAATGCATTCCTCAACGAGCCCTTCCGCCAGCAATTGCTGGCGGCCGGCGCGACGACGCTGGCTCTCGATCGCCTCTACACCGATGTCGGGCTGCGCTTTAGCCAGGTCGATCGCAACAGCCTGTCGTTCGTCGGCGGCCTCAAGGGCGAGTTCGAGACCGGCTTCTCCGATCTCCGCTACGACATCTATGGCACCTACGGCCGCACCAAGGCGAAGTTCATCGGCTACAACCGCATGCTCCTGCCCAATCTGCGCGCGGCGCTCGACGCCGTCGTCGATCCCGGTTCGGGGCAGATCCGCTGCCGCATGGACGTCCCCTCGCTTCAACCCGTCGGCTATGTCCGGCCCGCCATCGTCGGCAGCGGCCCCTGCGTGCCCTTCAATCCGTTCGGTTCGACCGCCAGCTCGCAGGAAGCACGCGACTTCGTCAGCACAACAACGGTGTCCAACGCCTTCGTCCGCCAGACGACGGCGGGCTTCTCGCTCTCCGGGGATTCGAGCAAGTTCCTGACCATGCCGGGCGGCGGGTCGATCGGCATCGCCCTCGGCGCGGAGTATCGGAAGGAACGCAACGGCCGGACCACCGATCCGCTGATCAAGGCCGGCGTGACCAATCAGGCGTCGTCGCAGGATTATGAGGGTGGCTATCATGTTACCGAACTGTTCGGCGAACTCAGCATACCCCTCTTGACCGACATGCCCTTTGCCAAGCTGTTGTCGGTCGAAGGCGCGGTGCGTCACGCCGATTATAGCCATGCGGGACAGGCGACCTCGTGGAAAGCGGGTGCGATCTGGGAGCCGGTCGACGGATTCCGTCTGCGCGCGACGTTGAGCCGCGCCATTCGCGCGCCGAACATCTTCGAAGCCTTCCGGCCGAGCGAGGGTCAGACGACCAACGTCAACGACCCCTGTTCGCAAAACAACCTCGGTCAAAACCCCAATCGTGCCGCCAACTGCGCCGCGCTGGGCCGTCCGGCGGGCTTCGTGCCCGTCAGCGGCGGGATCGGCGTTCCCTTCATCGTGTCGGGCAATCAGGATCTTCGCCCCGAAGTTTCGGACAGCTGGACGGCCGGCTTCGTGCTGACACCGAATTTCCTGCCCGGCCTCCAGATTTCGGCCGACTGGTTCGACATCAAGATCGAGGACGCGATCAGCTTCCTCAGCCCGCAAGCGATCGCCGAAAATTGCGTCGACCGCGCCGGCGGCCCCGATCCGGACCTGTGTGCGCTGATCACCCGCGACACGACCCCCGGCGCGAACTTCTTCAGCATCACCGGCGGTAGAAGCACCTATGTCAACACGTCGAAGCTGCAGACCTCAGGCCTCGACACGCAGGTATTTTACGCCCGCCCGCTGGGCGAGGGTCGCATCTCGGCCAACCTCGCCTTCACCTATCTGCATCGCCTGCGGACCTTCACCTTCCAGGCGCGGCCCGACCTCTACACCGTGCTCGAGGGTTTTTACGGTTACCCCAAATATAAGGGCGTCGTCGGGCTGAACTATTCTGTCGGCGGCCTGACGGTCGGCTGGCAGGGCCGCTATCAGTCGAGCCAGGCGCTGACGGACATCTCGCCGGGGATCAGCCGCGAGCTTTTGTCGCCCGACCGGACGGGTTCGCGCTTCTACAACGATATTTCGGCATCCTATACGCTGCCGATGAACGGGAAGCAGGAAGCCAAATTCTCATTTGGTGTTACCAATCTTCTCAACGAGAAGCTGCCGGTGATGGAATCGGTTCAGGTCATCGATCCGTCGGGGGGCGGCTTCGATCAGTTCGGACCGGTTATCCGTCTCGGGCTCGAAGTGAACTTCTGATTCCGGGCCGACAAGGTGAGGCTCGCGCCGCGTGCGCGGGCCTCATATTGTCTTAGTACAGCAATATGAATCCAGCCTGGCAGGAGGCGCAATTATGAGTGCTGAAACCATCCGCCCTGCCCGTCAGAGGGGGTTTCTCGGCGTCGTCGAGCGCGTCGGCAATCTGCTGCCCGACCCGACGATCATCTTCCTCTACCTGATCATCATATTGATGATCGTGTCGGCGGTCGGCGCGGGGCTCGGGTGGAGCGCATCGCTGCCCTATTCGGGCAAGGAGGCGCCCGCCGGCGCCGAACTCGCGGGCGGCGTCCTGACCTATCGCGCGTCGAGCCTGTTCTCGGCCGAGAATATCGCGCGGCTGTTCACCGAGATGCCGCGCACCTATGCCAGCTTCACCCCGCTCGGCATCATCCTGACGATCATGATGGGCGCCGCGGTCGCCGAGCGGTCGGGGCTGTTCTTCGCGCTGATCCGCGGCTCGCTGCGGGGTACGCCGCGCCGTTACATGACGCCGATCATCGCGGTGGTGGGCATGGTGTCGCACCACGCCGCCGACGCCGCCTATGTCGTGCTGATCCCGATGGCGGCGGTGCTCTTCGCATCGGTCGGGCGCCATCCGCTCGCGGGAATTGCCGCAGCGCTCGCCGCCGTGTCGGGGGGCTATGCCGGCAACATCATGCCCGGCCAGCTCGATGTCCTGCTGTTCGGCTTCACACAGGAAGCCGCGCGTATCGTCGAGCCCGGCTGGACGATGAACCCGCTCGGTAACTGGTATTTCATCCTCGGCATCGTCGTCTTTTTCACCCCGATCATCTGGTTCATCACCGACAAGGTGGTCGAACCGCGGCTCGGAACCTGGAACGAGGAGGTCGACGAAGAACTTCGCGCCGATCTCGAAAAGGGCGAGCTTAGCGCCGATGAGCGGCGGGGGCTTCGCCACGCCGGCATCGCCGCGCTGCTGGTCACCGCGCTGTTCGCCGCGCTTTGTCTGTGGCCTGGCTATACGCCCTTCATCGATCAGGACGCCGAGGGCCCGATCCGCCTGCAGCCGCTCTACGCCTCGATGATCGCGGCGCTGTTCCTGCTGTTCCTGCTCACCGGCGTCGTCTTCGGGCGCGCCGTCGGCACGGTCAAAAATTCGAACGACGTGATCGCAATGATGCGCGAAGGCGTGAAGACGATCGCTCCCTATCTGGTCTTCGTCTTTTTCGCGGCGCATTTCGTCGCGATGTTCAACTGGTCGGGCATCGGCCCGATCCTCGCGATCGGCGGGGCGGAGAAATTGCAGGGCATGAACCTGCCCCCGGCGCTGCTGCTCGTCTGTGTGCTGCTGCTGTCGTCCTTGATGGACCTGTTCATCGGATCATCGACCGCCAAGTGGAGCGTGTTGTCGTCGGTGGTCGTGCCGATGTTCATGCTGCTTGGCATCAGCCCCGAAATGACGACCGCCGCCTATCGCATGGGCGACAGCTATACCAATATCATGACCCCGCTGATGAGCTATTTCCCGCTCGTCCTCGTCTTTTGCCAGCGGTGGGACAAGTCGATGGGGGTCGGATCGCTGCTCGCGCTGATGCTGCCCTATGCCCTATGCTTCATGGCGACGGGGATCACGATGGTCGTCGCATGGGTCGTCTTCGATCTGCCGCTCGGCCCGCACGCGCAGGTCTTTTATCAGGTCGCGGCGCACGCCGTGCCGTGAGGGAGCCCATGATGAAATTCGCCGCCGAACATGCAACCATGTCCAATAAGCATTGGGGCTGGCCGCGCGCCGCCCCTAGCCTGACCTCGCCGCTGCGCCAGGAGGTGCGTCCCCATGTCCGTTGACCTCAAATCGCTCGAAACCGACATGACCGCCTGGCGCCGGCATATCCATCGGCATCCCGAACTCGGCTTCCACGAGCAAGGCACGGTGAGCTTCATCCTCGACCTGCTCCAGAGCTTCGGCATCGACGAGTTCCACACCGGCATCGGCGGCACCGGCATCGTCGCGACGATCCGCGCCGGCGGGTCGAACCGCGCGATCGGCATCCGCGCCGACATCGACGCACTGCCGATGACCGAGCTGGCCGAGTCCGACCACAAATCCTGCACCCCGGGCGTGATGCACGCCTGCGGCCACGACGGGCACACGACGATGCTGCTTGGCGCGGCAAAGCATCTCGCCGCGACGCGCAATTTCGACGGCGCGGTGCACCTGATCTTTCAGCCCGCCGAGGAGTCGCTCGGCTATCAGGGGCCCGGCGGCGACCCCGATGGCGGCGCCAGCGCGATGATCCGCGACGGATTGTTCGATCGCTTCCCGATGGACGCCATCTTCGGCATCCACAACCGCCCGGGCATCGCCGCGGGCAAGCTCGCGGGGCGCGCGGGCGCGCTGTACGCCGCCGCCGACAAGTTCGAGATCGTCGTCACCGGCAAGGGCGGCCACGCCGCGCGCCCGCACCTGACGGTCGACCCCGTGCTCGTCGCCGCGCAGATCATCGTCGCGGTGCAGAGCATCGTCGCGCGCAGCACCGACCCGATGGACGCCGCGGTGGTGTCGATCTGCAAGGTCGAGGCGGGCACCGCGTTCAACATCATCGCCGACGAGGCGCGCATGGGCGGCACGGTGCGCACGCTGTCGCGCGCGAGCCAGGAGGCGACCGAACAGCGGCTCCGCGAGATCGTGACCGGTGTCGCGGCCTCGTTCGGGGCGAAGGCGGAGCTGCACTATGAACGCGGCTATCCCGCCCTGCACAATCCGGCCGACCTCTATACGAAGGTCCGCGAGATCGCGATCGGCATCGTCGGCCCCGACCGCTTCGTCGATCTCGACGCGCCCGGCATGGGGGGCGAGGATTTCGCGCGCTATCTCGACGTCGTTCCCGGCTGCTTCCTGCTGCTCGGCAACGGCGACGAGGGGCCGGGGTCGGTGATGCTCCACAATTCGCACTATGCCTATGACGACAGCATTTCGCCGACCGGCGCCGCGCTGTGGGTCGCCTTGGCCGAGGCATTCCTGCCAAAATAGACAATCCGGGGAGATTATTTTGATGCGCCGTTCGACTGCCACCCTGCTCCATGGTTCCGCCGCGCTGTTGCTTGCGGCGACAGCACCGACACAGGCACAGGAAAAGGTGGCCATCTACCGCGACGATTTCGGCGTGCCGCATGTGCAGGCGGAGACGTCCGACGCGGTGATGTTCGGCGCGGGCTATGCGATCGCGCACGACCGCCTCGCCGCGATGGAACTCGCGCGGCACAATACACAGGGCCGCCGCGCCGAGTTGGTCGGGAAATCGGCGATCGAAGGCGACAAGATGATGCGCGGCCGGAGGCTTTCCGACGCGGTGCTGATGCAGCGTTACAAGGCGTTGGCGCCCGAGCATCGCAAGATGATCCAGGCGATGGTCGACGGCATCAACAAGCGTATCGACGAAGTGAATGCCGACCCTGCGAGGCTGACCCCGCTCGAATTCATCCGCTGGGGGATCAAGCCGACGCGCTGGAGCCTCACCGAATATCTGGCGCTCATCACCGCCGCGCCGCTGGGGCGCGACACTTATGAAATCCGCAACCTCGAATTTCTGAAGGCGATGACGGCGCGCTACGGTCAGGACAAGGCGTGGGCGATTTTCAACGACGTCGTGCCGATTTCCGACCCCGATTCCCCGACGACGATCCCGGCGGGCGACGATCTCGCGCCAGCCCGGCCGATGCCCACCCCCGTCCTCGCTCCGGCGCAGCTGGCCCCCAATCGCAATGTGGCGTCGGCGGCGGCGCAGACGAAGCCCACCGAGCCGGTGAAAGGCGCCAGCCGCTGCATGGTCATCGGCCCCGAAAAATCGGTTAGCGGAAAGGTGCTGATGCTGGAGGCCACCGCCGACGGCCCCGAAATCCATCTGAAGGGCGGCGGTTTCGACAATGCAGGGTTCGGCTCGACCGGCTGGGGTGTCCCGACGATGGGGCGCGGCGCGCAGCACGGCTGGCTGCTCGTGTCGGGCAGCAGCGAAGCCGGCACCACCTTCGCCGAAAAGCTCAATCCCAAGAACCCATACGAATATTGGTACAAGGGCGCGTGGAAGACGATGGAGCACCGCACCGAAGCCTTCAAGGTCAAGGACGGCGCGCCCTTCACGCACGAAGTCGCGTGGACGATCCACGGTCCGGTGATCGCGTGGGATGTCGAAAACGGCACCGCCTATTCGCAGCAGATGGGCGTCCACGGCCGCGAACTCGACACATGGGTCGCCTTTGCCGAAATGGGCCGCGCAAAGAGCCTCGCCGAATTTAGGGCCAAGGGCGTCGATCGCGTCGGCTGGAATATCGGTGCCTGCTACGGCGGCGAAGATGGCACGATCGCCTATTTCGAAGCCGGTGCGCTCCCCAAGAAAGCGGCCGGGGTCGATCCGCGGCTGCCGACGCCCGGCACCGGCGAATATGAGTGGACCGGCTTTCTGACCCCCGCGGAAAAACCGCATATGATCAATCCCCGCCAAGGCTATTTCATGTCGTGGAACAGCAAGGCGACGGGCTGGTCGCAGGAGGGCGACAATGCCCGCGTTGGCGCGACCTTCCGCACCTGGCTCGGCGACCGGCTCGCGAAGGCGGGCCAGTCGCTGACCTTGCTCGACATGCGCGAGTTCAACGGCAAGATTTTCAACGCGCTCGGCGCGGTCGACCGCAATCAGGCGGCGCCCGACTTTTTCGCGCCCTATATCCGGGCCGCGATCGAGGCGAGCGACGACCCCGAGGTGAAGCGCGCGGGCGAACTGATGCTGAGCTTCAACGGCCTGTATCATGACCGTGACGGCGATCAGCGCTACGACAATCCGGGACTGACGCTCTACCGGACGTGGCTCCAGACTGCACCGAAAACGCTGTTCGGCGACGATATGGGCGACTGGTGGAAGACGATCGATACCGATCGCTACCTGACCTATCAATCCAGCCTGCTGCTGCGCGCCTTTCAGGGCGACAAAGCGGGCGCGCCGCTGGGCGTCGACTATTTCAACGGGCGCGACCGCACCGCAATGATGATCGACACGATCAAGGCGACGATCGCCGAGGTCAAACCGCGCTTTCCCGGCAAGGATATGGCCGAATGGAAGCAGCCGATTTACTGGAAATATTTCGACGCGTCGCTCGAGACGCCCGACCGTCCGCAAATGGCGGAGGATTATCCCGAACATCGCCTGTCGGCGGTCCTGCGCCTCGGCCCGACGATGGCGCCGCACAATGGCGGCGAAAGCTGGGTCGGCTTGATGGAAATCGGCGCCGACCGGCGCGCGCTCTATTCGGTGATCGACGCGGGCGGCCAGAACCTGTTCATCGGTCCCGACGGCAAGGGAAACCCGCATCTCGCCGACCAGACGATGATGCACGAGACCAACGAGCTCAAGAAGATCGAGCTTTCGCCCGAGCGGATACGCAAGACCGCCGCATCGACCGTGACGCTTGAATATCGGCCGCCGGCCCGTTAGCGCGCGGCGGGGCCCCGATTGACCGCCGTCGTCCCGCCCGCCGACATCGGCAGCTATTGGCTCGCAAGCTGCAACGACGATCTGACGCCGCGTCCACCCCTGTCGGGCGACGAAACTTTCGACGTCGCGATCATGGGGGGCGGCTTCACGGGTCTGTGGACCGCCTGGTATCTGCTGCAAAACGATCCGGACCTGTCGATAGCGATCGTCGAGCGGCAGTTTTGCGGCTTTGGCGCGTCGGGGCGCAACGGCGGCTGGTGCTCGCCGCGCTTTCCGATCAACCCCGCCGCGCTCACGCGCCGCTTCGGGCCCGCGACGGCGCGGGCGATGCTGCTCGCGCAGCAGGCGATGGTGAGTGAAGTCGGCCGCATCTGCGAAGAGGAAGGCATCGACGCGCATTTCAATCCGGCGGGCGTCGTCACGCTCGCACGCAGCGCGGAGCAATTGCCGTCGCTGCGCCAGTCCTTCGAAGCTTATGCCGCGCTCGGCATGGAAGATGGCTGTGAGTTGCTCGATGCCGATACGGCGCGGGCGGCGGTGCATGCGACTGTGGTCCATGGCGCCCTGCGCCTGCGCGCCGGCGGCACGATCCATCCCGGCCGCCTCGTGCGCGGGCTCGCGCGGGCGCTCGAACGACGCGGTGTGCGGATCTATGAGGGGACCGACGTGCTGCAATCCACCGCGGGCATGCACCCCGCGCTTGTGACCTCGAGCGGAACCATCCGCGCCCGGCGCGCGGTTCTGCTCGCAGGCGAAGCATATATGACCGACCAGCCCGATTATCGCCGCCGGCTCATCCCGATGGCGTCTACGATCATGCTCACCACGCCGCTCAGCGCCGAACAATGGGAGACGGTCGGCTGGGCCGGCGGCGAATGCCTCAGCTCCTATGTCCACACGACCAATTACCTCACCCGCACCGCCGACGGCCGCATCCTGTTCGGCAGTCGCGGCGCCCCCTATCGCTATGGCTCGGACATGAGCGAGACCGCGCTGCGCGAGAATGCGAATTTCAGCTGGATCCGCGATCGGCTGACCGAATGGTGGCCCTCGCTCGAAGGTGTCGAATTCACGCACCAATGGGCGGGCTATCTCGGCATTCCGCGCGACTGGCTGCCCACGGTTCATTTCGATGCCGTGCGCCGGATCGGCTGCAGCTATGGCTATACGGGGCACGGCGTGATCACGAGCGCGATCTGCGCCCGCGCGCTCGCGGGACTAGTCACCGGCCGCGCGCCCGATCCGCACGCGCCTTATATCCGCGAACGAGCCCCGAACTGGGAGATAGAACCGCTACGCTGGGCGGGCATCCGCTATGTCCAGAACGGCTTCCTGCGGATGGACGTGGCGGAAGCGGCCGGGCGGCGGCCGCCCCCCGACGCAGGCTTTGCGAAACATCTGGGCGAGCCTTAGCCGGCGCTCACTTTCCCATATCCGCAAGCGCCCGCTCGAGCCCGGGGACAAATGCGGCGCCGGTCTTCAGATCGACCTGCGACCCGGCGAGATCGTTGCCATAGGGCTCGGCAGGCCCGCCGAGACATTTCGACAGGAAATGCTCGGCGATTGCCGCGAAGGAGATGTTCGTCGCGTCCTTCGCATAGACATGACCCTCGTCGGGGTAAAAAGCGTAGGTCACCGGCTTGCCGCGCGCCTTCAGCGCATCGACGATCTCTTCGGACTGGCTGGGAAAGATGCGCGGGTCGTTGGCGCCGTTGGTGACGAGCAAAGGCTTTGCAATCGCATCGACGCGCGCGATCGGCGAGCGCCGCATCAGGTCCGCCGCGCCCTCCTTTGTCATCGGATCGCCCACGCGATTGACAAACTGCGGCCGCTGCCAGGTCCACCAGTCGGGCATCCCCGCGACCTGCTTTACCAGATTGCTCGGCCCCGCCAGGTCGACGCCGCACTGGAAGGTGTCGGGCGTGAAACTCAACGCCACGAGCGTCGAATATCCGCCATAGGACAGCCCCATCACCGCGATGCGGTCCTTCGCGGTCACCCCCTTGTCGATCGCCCACTGCACCCCGTCGAGCAGGTCGTCGTGCATCGTTTCCGACCATTTCCGGTCGCCCTTCGCCATGAAGTCGCTGCCGAAGCCCCCCGACGCGCGGAAATTCACCGACAGCACCGCATAGCCGCGGTCGGCGAGCCAGGCGTGCTGCGGATCGAAAGCCAGATCGTCGCGGAGCCAGGGGCCGCCATGGACGAGGAGCACCATCGGAACAGGGGTGACGGGCATCCCGTCGGCGCCGAGCTTGGCGTTGGTCGGAAGCGTCAGATAGCTTGGCAAGGTCAGGCCGTCGCGCGACGCGATCGTCACGGGAAGCCGGCGCGCGAGCGCCTGCTTGTCGAGGTCGGGCCGCGTCGACAGGAGCGGAGTTAGCGTCCGGTCCTTGCGGTTCCACCAGCTATAGCGGTCGGGGCGGTTCGGGACGGTTTCGAGGAGCAGCCAGCGCGCATTGTCGGGGGTCTGATCGACGATCTTGAACGGCCCCGCGGCCGCCGCTTGAAGCGCCGCGAACTCGGCGCGCACGTCGTCCGATCGCACCGTCCATTCGCTGACGAGCGGGTCCTCACGCGTCGCGAGCAGCGCGCCGCTGGCTTCGTCGAACAGCGTATCGACAATATCGGCGCGCCCCGACGCGGCGAGCGGGGTCTGCTTGCCCGTGGCGAGATCGACCGCGACGAGGTTCGCCTTGTCGCTGGCCCGGCTGTCGAACATCAACAGCTTGCCCGCACCGTCGAGCCCGAGGATTTTCGAATTGCGCAGCGAGGCCAGCGGGATCGTCATGAACTCGCTCGGTCCGGCGGGGTCCAGGCGGAAGTATGTCGACGAGCCGTCGACATTGCCGCGGACGCCCAGCCGGATGTTGAAATCCGGATCGGCGACGACATCGATGTAATTTCGCTCGTTGCGGAGCATTTCGGTACGCTGCCCCGTCGCGAGGTCGATCCGGTAAATGTCGCGATAGCGGCGGTCGCGAATGTTCATGCCGACCAGGATTTCGCCGGGACGGCGCTTCGAAAGCTTCACGATCTTTGTCTGCACCGCGGGATCGGCGGTCACATTGGCGACCGTGCGCTTTTCGAGGTTCGCGACCCAGAGCTGGCTATGCTCCTCGCCGCCGACATCCTTCAGCACCAATATATACCGCCCGTCGGGGCTCCACTGGAAACTGTCGGGCGGCCGTGTATCGAAACGGGTGACCGGCATCGCGGCCTTCGGATCGTCGAGCGGCGCGACCCAGACGTTGAGGACGCCGTTCAGCGGGTGGAGAAAGGCCAGCTGCTTGCCGTCGGGGCTGATCTGCAATTCGGAGTAAGTGGGCGAAGCAAAAAGCGCGTCGCGTGGCACCAGCGATGCCCGTGGCGCCGGCTCCGCGCCGACCGCCGGCAGGGCACCGACCATGATCGCTGCGCCCAGCATCGCGGCGGTCCACAGCGTTGCGCGACCGCCCCGAAGGCGCGGTTCGCGCCGCAACATGTCGAAACCCATCCCCAAAGCCCCCTGAATCAAGCCTGTCTGCGCACACAATCTGCCGACCGGCGGGCGCAAGCTCCAATGCGCAAAATGGATCAATCCATGCACATCAGGAGGGGTAGCCAGGCGCCCTCCCCGCACTACAACTTCCCAAGAGGCCGAAGGGGCATGAGTGATGGAACTGGCATGGCTTGAGGATTTCGGTGCCTTGATACACGCGGGCAACTTCTCGCGCGCGGCATCGACGCGCTGCGTGACGCAGCCGGCTTTCAGCCGCCGCATTCGCGCGCTCGAAGAATGGCTCGGCGTGGAGCTTGTCGACCGCAGCACGCACCAGATGGTGCTGACCCCCGCCGGCAAGCGCTTCGCCGTCATCGCTGAGACCGTTCTGCGCGATATCGAACATGGCCGGCGCGAGGTGCAGGAGATTGCCGGCACATCGGCGTCGATGGTCAAGATCCTGGTCACGCACGCCCTGGCGCTGAACTTCTTCCCGCAATGGCTCGCGACGCTGCAGGCGATGACCGATACCGCGATCCCGATCCAGCTCACCGCCGACAATATGGGCACGTCCGAACAGATGATGCTCAGCGGAAAGGCGCATTTTTGTCTGTGCTATTTCCATCCCGGCGCGCCGTCGGTTCTCGATGGGGCGGGTTTCCAGTCGATATCGCTCGAATCCGATGCGCTCGTGTCGGTCAGCGCCCCGCGCGAAAGTGATGGAGCGCCGCTGCACGCGCTCGCCGATGACGCCGATCATCCGGTCCATCTGCTGGCCTATGGCGCGGAATCGGGGATGGATCGCATCGTGTCGGCGATGCTTGATGCCAGCGCGATGCGGGCGAATTTCACGCCGGTGTTCACGTCGCACACGCTGATCCTCGCGCGGATGGCAAGGGATGGAAAGGGACTCGCCTGGCTGCCGCTGAGCATCGTCGCGGATGATCTGAAGCGCGGTGCGTTGGTGCGGGCCGGCGATGCGCGCTGGGATATTCCGGTCGACGTCCGTCTGTATCGGCCGCGCGGCCGGCAATCGCCGTCGGCCGAAGCATTCTGGAAGCTGGCGACGGCATAGACGGGAATGGCGCATGCGAACGACGTCCATACGCGGCGGCATGAAACCATCAGCAACGGGCATTTGCCGGCCGGGCGGCCGCGTTGCTAATCGCTCGGGGCCATCCGGCGGCATCCCCGACCCGAAGCCTGTGGAGCCGCAGGCTCCGGGCATCATTATTGAATTTGGACCCCGATCAATGAAACAGCTCGCTCCCGTCGAAGCGGTGGTCTTCGACCTTCTCACCGCACTTCTCGATTCCTGGTCGGTCTGGAACCGGGCGGCCGGGTCGGCGAGCGACGGGCTGCGCTGGCGCCGCGCCTATCTCGAGCTGACCTATGGTTGCGGCGCTTACCGCCCCTATGAGGATCTCGTCCGCGAGGCGGCCGCCAAGGCGGGCGTGGCGGTCTCGGCACCCGATGCGCTGACCGCGGGCTGGAACACGCTCCAGCCCTGGCCGGAGGCGCCGCCGCTGCTTGCCGATCTCAGCGCGCGCGGCATCGCGCTCGGCGTCATCACGAACTGTTCGACAGCTTTGGGGCGGCAGGCTGCGGAACGGGTCGGCGTGACTTTTTCCGTTGTCCTGACATCCGAAGAAACGGGCTATTACAAACCGCGACCCGAATCCTACCGCGCCGTGCTGGACCGGCTCGGCACCGATCCGGCGCGGACGCTTTTCGTGGCGGGCTCGCCCGCGGACATTCCCGGCGCGGCGGGCGTCGGCATGCCGGTTTTCTGGCACAACCGCGCCCGCCTGCCCTTTGTCGCCGACGCGGCGCGGCCGTTCCTGATTGCCGATACGCTCGATCCGCTGCGCGAGTTGGTCCGATGAGCGCGGCCACGATGTTCGCGGGATTGAACACCCCGCGCCTGATTCTCGACGCCGACCGACTGGAGCGCAACGCCGCGCGCATGCGCGCCCGCTGCGACGCGCTGGGCGTCACGCTGCGCCCGCATCTGAAGACGGCCAAGTCGGCCGACGTCGCGCGGATAGCGGCGAACGGCGAGCAAGGGCCGATCACGGTCTCGACGCTGGCTGAAGCCGAATATTTCGCCGCGGCGGGCTGGCGCGACATCCTCTACACGACCGCGATCGCGCCCGCGAAACTGGAGCGCGTCCATCATATCCAGCGCGAGCATGGCGTGCGACTGTTGCTTGTCGTCGACGACGGGGAGGCCGCCACTGCGATGGGCGAAGCCGCGGCGGTGCTCGGCGCGCGCTTTGGCGTCCTCATCGAGGTCGATTGCGGCGAACACCGCAGCGGAACCGAACCGGCGTCGGAAGAGCTTGTCGCGATCGCGGGGGTAATTGCGGCCTGTTCGCCGCAACTCGAATTGATGGGCGTGATGACCCACGCGGGGCATAGCTACGCGTTCGACGACCCCGCGCCGATCAGGGCGCTCGCCGAAGTCGAGCGGCATGCGGCGGTCGCATCGGCGGAATTGCTCCGCGCGCGCGGTTACACCTGCCCCATCGTCAGCGTCGGCTCGACCCCGACGGTGGTTTTCGCCGAACAATTGCGCGGCGTGACCGAAGTGCGGGCGGGCATCTACCTGTTCTGCGACCTTGCCCAATTGTCGCGGGGCGTCTGCGCGCAAGAGGATATTGCTGTCTCGGTGCTGGCGACGGTGATCGGCCACCAGCGCCGCGGCGCCGGCCCCAGCCTGATCCTCGATGCCGGCGCGCTCGCGCTGTCGAAGGATGTCGGGGCCAACCGCTTCATGCCGAACGCCGGATATGGGCTGGTCTGCGATGCCGCCACGCTCGAGCCGCTGGAATCGCTGACGGTCGTGACCGTGCATCAGGAACATGGCGGCGTGCCCGTGCCCGACGAAAGCTGGTTCGAACGCCTGCCGATCGGCAGCGTCGTCCGTATCCTGCCCAATCACGCCTGTCTGACCTGTGCCGCCTACACCTCCTACGACGTGATGCGCGAAGGGGTGCTGACCGAAGAATGGCCGCGGACCGGCGGATGGTGAGGGACTTTCGGAGATCGAGATGAAGGTTCAGAAAATGACAGAGATACGCTGCGCGGCGGCGCCGCCCCCCGGCGGGCATTATGCCCAGGCCATGTTGCACCGCGACACGCTTTATGTTTCGGGCCAGCTCGGCGTGACCGGCGAAACACCCGATCCCGAAAGCCGTTCGGTCGGCGAGCAGGTCAACTTTGCGCTCGGGAACATTGCGGCGATTGTCGGTGTGGTTGGCGCTTCGCCGGACGACATTGTCCGCTGCACCGTCTATGTGACCGACGTCGCGCATTGGGGCGAAGTCAACCGGGCCTATGCGGCGTTTTTTGGCGCGCACCGCCCCGCCCGATCGATCGTTCCCTCCGGTCCGCTGCACTTCAATGCGCTGGTGGAGATCGAAGCCGTCGTCGCGGTGAGTGTCTGAGACCGGGCGCGAAGCGGACGGAGCAAGGTAATAGTGGGCGCGCGCTTTAATCGACGGGCGGTATTTATCGGCGAGCGGTCTGGGGCTAGAGCCCCGATCATAGCGCGAGACTCGAACGCAATCGAATGGCTTTGACTATCTTTAATTTTCAATTTCTTATGGCGGAGTGAATTTATGAATGGGGCAGGGTCATGGCCGCCGTCGAGGTAGATCCCAACAAGGTTCACGAATTCGTCGACATGGACGGTTTCCATGACTGGCTGGCCGCGCATCACACCACCGAGCGCGAGGTGTGGATCAAGGTCCACAAGGTCAAATCGGGCCTCGCGTCGATCACGCCCGAACAGGCGATCCACGCGGCGCTGTGCTGGGGATGGATCGACGCGATCCGCAAATCCTTCGACGAAAAAAGCTTCCTGCAACGCTATACGCCGCGTGGGCCGAAAAGCGTCTGGAGCCAGATCAATATCGACAATGTCGCGCGCCTGACCGCCGAGGGCCGGATGACCGAGCATGGGCTGAAACAGGTCGAGGCCGCGAAGGCCGATGGCCGCTGGGATCGCGCCTACCGCGTCAAGGGATCGGAAATTCCGGACGATTTGCAGGCGGCGATCGATGCCGAACCCGAGGCCAAGGCGATGCTGGAAAAGCTCACCGCGCAGAACCGCTTCGCGCTGATCTTTCGTCTGGGTACGATCAAGACCGAGACCGGGCGGAAAAAGAAGATCGCCGACATGGTCGCGATGTTGAAGCGCGGCGAGACTTTTCACCCGCAAAAAGCGAAGTGATGCCGCTGCGGAGCGGTTTCAACCGTTGGTCGCAGCAACGATAGCTGCGTCGGCATCAGCACCGCCGGCCACGGCATCCCACCAATCGCCGAGCGCGTCGATCAGCGGCACGAGCCGTTCGCCGTCGGGGGTCAGGTCATATTCGACCCGCCGGGGATAGCCTTCGAATTCGGTGCGCTGGACGATCCCCGCATCCTCGAGCTTGCGCAGTTCGAGCGTCAGCATCTTGTGCGAGATCGTCGGATTGTCGCGGCGCAGGTCGCCGAAGCGCTTCGTCCCGTCGCTGAGATAATAGATGAGCAAGGTCGGCCAGCGGCCGCTCAGCACCTGCATCACTTCTTCGATCGGACAGCGCGAAACCAGATCTTTCATCGGGGCCTCATGGTTACAAAAAGGTGCGTAATTTACGTGGCGATAGCGCGCCCTATATCTGGTTTCGCTGCGCAGCTCCCCCTCAAGAAGATGGAGCAATACATTGGAACCGATCCTTATCTATGGCTTCCCACTGGGAAGTTCCATGGGCCTCGTCGCGGCTCTCGAATGGCTCGGCAAGCCCTATCGCCTGTGCCGCGTCGACATGCTCGGCGAAATGCGCGAGCCTGCCTATGCCCGCATCAACGCGCGGCACGAGACCCCGGCGCTGATCACCGACCAGGGCAATGTGCTGACCGAAACGATGGCGATCGCCCACTGGCTCGCAGCGCGCGACGACGAACGGCGGATCAGCCCTGATCCGCTGTCGCCCGAGGGCGACCGGATGCGGCAGGTCATGGCGTTCATCAACACGGGTTTCACGGGGTCTTTCACCCCGCTGTGGGTCGCACTCGAAATGGACCCACCGCGCCCCGCGCTGCAAGCGTCGCTCCGCGAATGGGGCAAGGAAGCGGTGATCGGGCGCCACGACCGGCTGGAGGAAATGGTCGGCGACGGCCCCTATCTGGTCGGCGACCGGCCGACGCTGGCCGACGCGCTGTTCATCGGGGTCGCGCGCTGGCTGGAGTTTCACGAGGTCGCCGAGCCCGTTCGCTGGCCGAAGCTCGCGGCGCTGCGCGCAAGGCTGGAGGCCGATCCGGCCGTCGCCTACGCCACCGCGCTCGAAAGCGGTGAGACGGCGCCCGACAGCGGCCTCTGCCTCGGCCACGTCCCGCTCGCCGAGGTGATCGAGCGCTACGGTGCCTGATGGAGCGGTGCACGGCGCGTCATCGCCGCGCACCGCTTCCCCGCCTGCGCGATTGTGAGTGCCCGCCAGCATTGATAGCAAGGCACCATGGACAGGATCGAAACCGAAGCGTCGGGCGGCTGCCAGTGCGGCGCGGTGCGCTATCATGTCACCGCGGTGCTCGACACGTCGCACATCTGTCATTGCCGCATGTGTCAGAAGGCGGCGGGCAATTTCTTCATCGCGCTGATCGGCGTGCCGCGCGACGCGATCACCTGGACGCGCGGCGCGCCCGCGACCTTCAAAAGTTCGGACAAGGCGGCGCGCGGCTTCTGCCGCAATTGCGGAACGCCGCTGACCTATGATTATGCCGGGAGCAAGCATATCAATCTGACGACCGGGTCGTTCGACGATCCGTCGGCGTTCCCGCCGCAAGTCCAGTTCGGAACCGAAGGCCAGCTGTCGCTATTCGAGGACCTGCCGATCAAGGCCGAGGGCACCACCGAGGAAGTGATGAGCGACCTTGTCGGCGCGATCAAGGCGAGCAACCACCAGCATCCGGACCACGACACCGACCGCTGGCCCGCCTGACCCTCCTATGAGGGGAGCGCGCTTATCGCCGCGCTGGGCGTCACGCCGAAGGTTTCGCGAAAGGCGCGCGACAGATGCGCGGTGTCGGCAAAGCCCGCGTCCATCGCCGCGGTGCGAACGAGCACGCCCTGCTTCATCTGCTGCGCGGCAAATTGCATCGCCGACCAGCGCTTGAATTCGCGAAAGCCCTGCCCGGTTGCCGCCCGGAAAAGGCGCAACGCCCGCGTGCGTTCCATGCCGAGCCGCTGCGCCAGCTCGTCCTGCGGCATCCGCCGCATCGGGTCGGCGTAGATCGCGCGCACGGCATCGGCGACGCGCGGCAACGGCGGAGCGGCAGCGACGGTCAACCGCGCGCGCAGCTCGTCGGCGGCATCGCTCGCGCCATCGAGCACTGTGCCCGCTAATTCAGCCAGCTTCCCGTCGAGCGCGCGCGCCAGCGGAACGTCGAACGGAAAGGCGAGACCATCGAGATAGAGGATGTCGGCGCCGCGCGCGGGCAAGGCGATGCCATGCACGACGCCGGGGCGGATCAGTAGCATGTCGCCCTCGACCGTCTCACCGTCCAGCGTCAGCCGGAGCGGACCGCCGCGCCCGATCAATATCCCGGTCACCGGATTGGCGTGCGGCGCAAGCGGCGCGTCGACCGGCAGCAGCGCGTTCCGGAACGGGGAGAACGGGTCGGACATCGCGGTAACTATCTGCCGGTCGGGCGCCGGGCGCAAGCGGCGCCGCTAACGGTCGATCCCGGCGCGCACGAAGGCGCCGTGCATCTCGCGCCCGTTCGGATAGACATCCTTGCGCACCACCTCGCCCGCATCGTTCAGCGTGACGACGTCGAGCATCCCGACGCGCGCAACAAAAGGCGCGCCGCCCGGTTCGGTGAGCGCAAGCAGCATCGTCCATTCGAACACCCAATGGTCGTCGCCGTAGAGCCGCCGTCCCATTTCCTGCGTGAAATCGAAGGTCGCGAACAATTGCCGGCAATGCTCGCGCAGCCGCTCGCGTCCCGTCACAGGCTCGGTGCCGTCGTGGAGCGCGAAGACCGTGTCGTCCGAATGGAGCGAAGCGATCAGGTCGGGATCCTTCGTTTCCCAGCCGACATGATAGCGGTCGAACAGCGCGGCAACGGAAAGGGGGCGTTCGATTTGTGCGGTGGCGGTCATATGCTTTCTCCCGTAATGTTGCGGGAAGAATAGCGGGCCGGCCGGCGAACGCGTTGAACAAACGTGCGACGAATTTTCGCTGGCGCGCGACCGCCCATCTGGTAGCCCTGCCCCCGGGCAGGGGAGCGCTTGACTATGGCGACACAATCGATCGAAGGCCGGGCTGGCGGGAAACGGGTGACGTGGATCGTCGTCCTGATCGCGCTTTCGGTCCTGCTCAACTATGTCGATCGCGGCGCGATCGGCGTCGCCGCGCCGCTGATGAAGGAAGAGCTGGGGCTGTCGGCGACGGGGTTCGGCCTCGCGGTCTCGGCCTTTTTCTGGGTCTATGCCCCCGCCTGCCTGTTTGTCGGCTGGCTTTGCGACCGCTTCTGTGTCTACCGCGTCTTTGCGCTCGGTGTCGCGATCTGGGCGATCAGCACCGCGCTCACCGGTTTCGCGGGCGGACTGATATCTCTGATCATCCTGCGGCTGTTCCTCGGGTTGGGCGAGAGTATCGCCTTTCCGGGCAGCAGCAAGATTTTCGCTGCCGAAGTGCCGGTCGAGCGGCGCGGCATCGCGAACGCGTCGGTGTCCGCAGCGATCGCATTCGGCCCTGCCATCGGCGTGCTCGCGGGCGGCGCGATCCTCGGCGAATGGGGCTGGCGGCCGGTCTTCTGGATTTTCGGCGCGGTGACTTTGCTGTGGCTCATCCCCTGGCAATTCGCCGCGGCGTCGATGCGGGCACGCGCGGTCACAGTGCCCGCGAGCGAGCGGGTATCGATCCGCCGCCTGCTTCGCGTGCCGGCGCTGTGGAAGATGAGCGCCGTCCATTTCCTGTCGAACTACGGCTTTTATTTCCTGCTTGCGTGGCTGCCGCTCTACCTCGTCAACACGCGCGGTTATTCGATCGGCGAGATGACCGCGCTGACAACGCTGAGCTTCACGACGCAAGGTGTCGTCGCGCTCGCGGGCGGCTGGCTGTCCGACCGCATGGTCGCGAAGGGAGCCAATGAGGGTGAGGTGCGCCGCTGGCTGATGATCGCGGGGCAGCTCGCCATCGGCACGGCGACCGCCGGCATCGCAGTCGCGGATGGCTATGCGATGCTCGCGCTGTGGCTGGCGGTCGCGGGCTTCGGTGCCGGGCTGATCGCCACAAATATCTTCGCCGTCGGGCAGATTTTCGCGGGGCCGCGCGCGGCGGGCAGCTGGATGGGGGTGCAGAATGCGCTCGGCAATATTTCGGGCATCGTCGGCCCGATCGTCACCGGGCTGATCGTCGATTATCTTGGCGGCTATGGCTATGCCTTTGCGGCCGCCGCCGCGTTGTCGCTGCTGGGGGCATTGCTGTGGTGGAAGCTCATCCCCGAAATCCGCACGCTCGATCTTTAGGCCGCTCGTTCGAGATCGAGCAGGAACGCCTTTGCCTCAAGCCCGCCGGCGAAACCGGTCAGCTTGCCGGTCGATCCGACGACGCGGTGGCATGGCGCGATGATCGAGATGGGGTTGCGGCCATTGGCGGCGCCGACCGCGCGCGATGCGCCGGGGGCGCCGAGCTGGTCCGCGATCTCGCCATAGCTGCGCGTCTCGCCGAACGGGATAGCGAGCAGCGCGGCCCAGACGCGCTTCTGGAAATCGGTGCCGGCGAACGATAGCGGCACGTCGAAGGTGCGGCGTGTCCCGGCGAAATATTGCGCGAGCTGCCGCTCGGTTTCGAGCAAGACCGGATGGTCGGCCTTTTCGGTCAATGCGCCGAGCCGGACACGGTCGGGCTTGTCATTTTCCCACAAGATGGCGGCGAGTCCGCGGTCATCGGCGACGAGGGTCAATTCGCCGACCGGCGACCAGATGGTTTTGGAATAATGGGTCACGGGTTGTTCCTTTGGATGTCATTCGCTGTCGCACTTTGATGCTGAAATCCATATGGCGGAGGCCGCGCAGCGATGCGTCCCGAATCTTGCGCCCAACGTCGATGGAAAGTTTTTGCATGACCCCCACCGCCACCATCCTCCTCCTCGGTTCGGGCGAACTCGGCCGCGAATTCGTGATTTCGGCGAAGCGGCTCGGATGCCGCGTCATCGCGTGCGACAGCTATGAAGGCGCGCCCGCGATGCAGGTTGCCGATGGCTACGAGGTGTTTTCGATGCTCGACGGCGACGCGCTGCGCGCCACTATCGAAAAGCATCAGCCCGACCATATCGTGCCCGAGGTCGAGGCGATCCGCACCGAAATCCTCGCCGAGGTCGAAGCCGAGGGTTTCCATGTCGTTCCCTCGGCGCGCGCGGCGCAGCTGACGATGAACCGCGACGCGATCCGCGACCTCGCCGCGAGCGAACTCGGCCTCAAAACCTCGACCTTCGAATATGCGACGAGCCGCGAGGAACTGGTCGCGGCGGCCGAACGCATCGGCTTCCCGCTTGTCGTCAAACCCGTAATGTCGTCGTCGGGCAAGGGCCAGAGCACGGTCAAGGACGCGGGCGGCATCGACGCGGCGTGGGATTATGCCGCCGCGGGCATGCGCGGCGACCGGCTGCGCGTGATTGCCGAGGCATTTATCGACTTCGATTACGAGATCACCCTGCTGACCGTCCGCCACAAGGACGGCGTCGCCTTCTGTCCGCCGATCGGCCACCGCCAGGAACGCGGCGATTATCGCGAAAGCTGGCAGCCCGCCGCGATGTCCGATGCGGCGCTCGCCGCGGCGCAGGAGATGGCGACGAAAGTCGTCGATGCGCTCGGCGGCCACGGCATCTTCGGTGTCGAATATTTCGTGAAGGGCGACGAGGTCATCTTCTCCGAACTCTCGCCGCGCCCGCACGACACCGGCATGGTCACGCTGATCTCGCAGTCGCTGTCCGAATTCGACCTGCACGCGCGCGCGATCCTCGGCCTGCCGATTCCCACGGTCGCGGTGCCCGACGCGAGCGCGAGCGCGGTGTTGCTCGCCGACCGCGATGCGGCCGATTTCGCGATCACCGGGCTTGCCGACGCGCTTGCGGCGCCGAACGCCGAGACATCGGTCGACGCGCGCATCTTTGGCAAGCCGGTCACCCGGCCCTATCGCCGCATGGGGGTCGCGCTCGCCCGCGTCGCGGGCGGCGCGACCGACGACGCCCGCGCCGCAGCGGTCGCCGCGGCAGGGAAACTGGCGATCGACTACCGCTAGGAAGGCCGGAAGACCGGTTTCGACCAATTGCGGACGTCTATAACGCGCCCTATCGACCTAGTTCCTTCTCCACTGCGGCCGTCAGCCTATCGATAATACGAAGGTAACTGGTGTTGGTGGAGAATCCCTCGATACGGCTTGTGGCCACGATATCACGCGCCTTCGTCAATTCCACCAAACTGCCTTCAGCATCGCCAAGGCTGACGGATAAGGTGGCCTTCAAAATGTATGCGGTTATCAGTGGCATGTCCTGAGCTGGATATGCGCGACCTTCCGCGCTCGATATTACCGATTGGATAGCTTGGGATAGGTTTCGCGCCTCTGGCGTATCAACACGTTGCCTTGCCGCCGGTAGTGCTTTCCAAGCTTCGCCCGCAGGCCGGAGCAGGGTGTAAAGGCGATAGGTTTCAAGAACCGGCCAGCAAGTGTTGATAGCGCGTACTAAACCGGCTTCCTCAGCGCCATTACAAGTACTGAGATCGGCACGTTTTTCAGGTGGAATGGTGCGTCCACCGATGCCGTTGTCCAGAATGCCGTTAAGCTCAGCGGCACCAACCGGCACGCCAATCTCATTCGCGTGAACGGGTTGGCCCATCAGGGGAAAAGCCGTGATACAAAGTGGCATCCAGTATTTATGCATCGAATTTAGCATTCCGGCCCTCTAATCTTTTGTCAAGATTCGCGCGGACAAGAAATCCCGTTTGCGCAGGTCGTGCGTGTCTCAGGTCCAGATCGGATCCGAAATGACCGCTTCCCACCCCAAAGCAGGCATCGCCTTTAAATAGGCCTTTCCTACATTATCCCGCTGTGTCAGCCTTCGTCCGGCTCTTTCATTTGGTGGATAAAAGCGATCGCTGCCCGGCTTGGCGGTGCGACCACGGCCGCGTGCGTCCAGCCGCGACGATGTCCAATCGGGACGCGCACAGGGCTGAACTTTACTGAACTTTGGAATATCACGCGGTCCTTGCGCCGACCCGAAGCCGACATGAACCTCGAGCCGCGAAATAACCTTTCGGCTCCACACGTGCATGAGGAAGAAAGCGGGAACAGCGCCCTAGGCCGCTCGCACCTCCCCTGCTACATCCGCACCATGTCGGACAAGAATCATCTCTATCTGGTCGATGGCTCCAGCTACATCTTCCGCGCCTATCACCGCCTGCCGCCGCTGACGAACCCCAAAGGGGTGCCCGTCGGTGCGGTCTATGGCTACACAACGATGCTGTGGAAACTCGCCAAGGATCTGCACGACGCCGACGGGCCGACGCACCTTGCGGTGATCCTCGATCATAGCAGCCAATCGTTCCGCAACGAGATTTACGATCAGTACAAAGCGAACCGGCCCGAGCCGCCCGAGGATCTGCGCCCGCAATTCCCGCTGATCCGTGACGCGACGCGCGCTTTCTCGCTGCCGTGCATCGAGATGGAGGGTTTCGAGGCCGACGACCTGATCGCGTCCTATGCCGAAGCGGCGGTGCGCGAAGGCTGGGACGTGACGATCGTGTCGTCGGACAAGGATCTGATGCAGCTGATCCGTGAACCCGCCGAGGGCCCGCAGGTCGACATGCTCGACACGATGAAGAATGTCCGGCTCGGACTCGAAGCGGTGAACGAGAAGTTCGGCGTCACCCCCGATCTCGTCGGCGACGTCCTCGCGCTGATGGGCGACAGCGTCGACAATGTTCCCGGCGTGCGCGGGGTCGGGCCGAAGACCGCGACCAAGCTGATCCAGGAATATGGCAACCTCACCGCCGCGCTCGACGGCGCCGCGGGCATGAAGGCGTCGAAGCTGCGCGACAATCTGATCGAGCATCGCGGCATGGCCGAACTGTCGCGCATCCTCGTCGACCTGAAGCGCGATGTTGCGCTGCCCGACGCGCTCGATACGCTGAAGCTCGGCGCGATCCCGCCGCTGCCGCTCAAGACCTTCCTCGACGAACATGGCTTTCGCTCGCTGTCGGCGAAGCTCGACCTCGGCGCGACACCGGGCGGTCCACCGACCTTCCCGCGCGCGAGCGCCGCGCCGGTTGCCGCGCCCGCCGGTCCGTCGACGCCGGCGCTACCCGCGATGCCGCCCATCGACCGGTCGGTTTATGAATGTGTCACCACCGTCGAAGCGCTCGACCGCTGGATAGCCGAAGCGCGCGCCGCGCATGTCGTCGGGGTCGACACCGAAACCGCGAGCCTCGACAGCGTCACCGGCCGCCTCGTCGGGGTCAGCATGGCGACCGCCCCCGGCCGTGCCTGCTATATCCCGCTCGGCCATGGTGGCACCGACATGTTCGCCGAAAAGCCCGAGCAGATCGCGATGGACGTCGCGATCGGGCGGCTGCACGCGCTGTTCGCCGACGATGCGGTGTTGAAGGTCGGGCATAATCTGAAATACGACATCGGCGTGCTGGCGCAGCACGGCATCACCGTCGCGCCGTACGACGACACGCTGGTGATGAGCTTCGCGCTCGACGCGGGCAAGCATCAGCACGGGCTCGACGAGTTGGCGAAGCTCCACCTCGACCACACCTGCCTGACCTTCAAGGAAATGTGCGGCACAGGCAAATCGCAGATCAGCTTCGCCGAAGTGCAGCTCGACCGCGCGACCGAATATGCCGCCGAGGATGCCGACGTCGCGCTGCGCCTCTGGAAATTGCTCAAGCTGCGCCTGCCGGTCGAGGGCGGGACTCGCGTCTACGAGATGGTCGACCGCCCGCTCGCCTCGATCGTCGAGGGGATGGAGCGCGCGGGGATCAGGGTCGACCGCGAATATCTCGCGCGCCTGTCGGGCGAGTTCGCCAACGAGATGCTGCGCATCGAGGGCGAGATCCACGGGCTCGCCGGCCAGCCCTTCGCGATCGGCAGCCCCAAGCAGCTCGGCGAAATCCTGTTCGACAAGCTCGGCCTCAAAGGCGGGCGCAAGGGCAAGTCGGGCGACTGGTCGACCGACCAGAGCGAACTCGAACGATTGGAACGCGACGGGGTGCCGATCGCGCGCAAGATTTTGGAATGGCGCCAGCTTGCGAAGCTGAAGTCGACCTATACCGACGCGCTGCAGCAGCAGATCAACACCACGACCGGGCGTGTCCACACGAGCTACAGCCTCGTCGGCGCGCAGACCGGGCGCTTGTCGTCGACCGACCCGAATTTGCAGAACATCCCGATCCGCACCGAGACCGGCCGTCAGATCCGCGACGCATTTATCGCCGCACCCGGCCATGTGCTGATCGCCGCCGACTATAGCCAGATCGAGCTCAGGCTCGCGGCGCATATGGCCGACGTCCCCGAACTCAAGGAAGCCTTTGCGCGGGGCGACGACATCCACAGCGCGACCGCGATCGAATTGTTCGGCGAGGTCAACCGCGACACGCGCGGCAAGGCGAAGACGGTCAATTTCTCGATCCTCTATGGCATCTCGCGCTGGGGCCTTGCGGGGCGGCTCGAAGTCACGCCCGACGAGGCGCAGGCGCTGATCGCGCGCTATTTCGAGCGCTTCCCGGGTATCTCGGACTATATCACCGACACGCTCGAAGGCGTGCGCGCCAAGGGTTACACCGAGACTTTGTTCGGCCGCAAAACCTGGTTCCCGCGCATCAAGGCGGCGAACCAGAATGAGCGCGCGGGCAGCGAGCGCGCCGCGATCAACGCGCCGATCCAGGGCACCAGCGCCGACCTGATCAAGCGCGCGATGGCACGGATGCCGAAGGCGCTTGCCGACGCGGGGCTCTCCGACGTCCGCATGCTGCTCCAGGTCCATGACGAACTCGTGTTCGAAGCGCCCGAGGACAAGGCCGGAGCCGCAGGCGCGGTGATCCGCGCGGTGATGTCGGGCGCCGCCGAACCGGCGCTCCAGCTCTCGGTTCCGCTCGAGGTCGAGGTCGGCATCGGCAAGAGCTGGGGCGAAGCGCATTGATCGCCTCGCTGCTGTTCGTCGCGGCGCTCGCCGCCGATCCCGCCCCCGCGCCTCCCGAAGCCGCGGCCGCTTCGGCGCCCGCGCGCCCGTCGCCGGTCGCCGACACCGACTTGCGCGAATTTGCCGCGATTGCGGGTCGCAAGGTTGTCGGCCGCGCGGTCGGCAGGCCCTATGCGAACGCCGACAAGGTGTTGCTGATCGCCCGCGACGACAAGGGCTATCCGGTCGTCGCCGCGAGCATGGGCTTTCCCGTGCGCCAGTCGCTTCCGGGGCCGCCCGCGACGACGCTCGCGGTCATCCGCATTCACCAGCGGTACGAAACGACCATCCCAGGCCCCACTCCCGATGATCTTGCTTTCGTCGCCGCAAACAAGCTGCCGCTGTTCGTGATCGGCGAATGGGCGCGCCCAGCGCCGATGTGGGAGGTTGCGTGGGTCGACGACGCGGTACGCTATCGCGCAGTCGGCGATGTCGGCGAAATCGGTCCCTGGCGGGACTGATCGTCGCACGCACGCGGCGCACTGACCGCCCTGCCCTTTCGCAAACCCGACTTTGCCTCTATGACGCCGCGATGACATCCGGCCGGCACTTTTGTGACAGCCGGCAACAAAGGGTTCTCATGAGCAAGTTCGAACCCGTCGCCAAGGCGCCGGTCCGCATCCAGCAGAATATCCTCGCGCGCAGCGAACGCCGTCTTCTCAACTGGTTATGCGCGCGCCTTCCGGGCTGGGTGACCCCCGACCAGCTCACCACGCTCGGTTTCGCCGGCGCGGTGCTGGTTGCCGCGGGCTATGTGCTCAGCTGGTTCGACAGCGAATGGCTCGGGCTGTCGCTCCTCGGCTACATCGTCAACTGGTTCGGCGATTCGCTCGACGGCAGCCTCGCGCGCTGGCGCGGTATCGAACGCCCCAATTACGGTTATTTCGTCGACCATAGCGTCGATGCACTCGCGACTTTGCTGATGATCAGCGCGATCGGGATGAGCCCCTATATGCGGCTCGACGTCGCGCTGATGGCGGTGATCGGCTATTTCCTGCTGTCGATCCACACCTTCATCGCCGCCAAGGTCGTCGGCGAATTCCGCCTGTCCTATATGGCCGGCGGCCCGACCGAGCTGCGCCTGATGCTGATGGCGATGACGATTTCGATGCCGATCATCGGCGGCGGCGACATCCACGGCACCAATTTCTCGGCCTTCGACCTGTTCGCGCTGGTCGTCTCTAGCATCCTTGTGACGCTGTTCATCGTCCAGACGTCAGCCACCGCCCGGATGCTGCGCCGCCGCGGCGGATAGCCAGAATCAGCGGCGCGCCCGCGCCTGCGGGTAGGTGCCGAGCAACCGCAGCGACTTGGTCTGGAAATCGAGTTCCTCGAGCGCGCGGTCGATCCGCTCGTCGCCCGGCGCACCGACGATGTCGCAGTAGAATTGCGTCGCGGCGAAGCTGTCGCCGGTCTGATAGCTTTCGAGCTTGGTCATGTTGACGCCATTGGTCGCAAAGCCGCCGAGCGCCTTGTAGAGCGCGGCAGGAATATTCTTCACCTCGAACATGAAGGTCGTCATCACCGGGCCGGTGATCGCGGCAACGTCGGCCAGCGGTTCGCGCGCGAGGATGACGAAGCGCGTCGTGTTGTGATCGGCGTCCTCCATCCCCGTGCCGTGGAGCGTCAGCCCGTAAAGTTCGGCGGCGTGCGGCGGTGCGAGGGCGGCAAGCCCGACCTCATCGCTGTCGGCAACCCACGCCGCGGCGCCCGCGGTATCGCTGTGCGCGACCGGCGCGATATTGTTGGCGCGCAGCCAGTGGCGGCACTGGCCGAGCGCCTGCTCATGGCTCATCGCGCGCGTGACGGGGCCGAGGTCGCGGCTCATCAGGCCGTAGCGGATGGGCAGGAAATGCTCGCCGACGATCGACAAGCCGGATTCGGGGAGCAGGAAGTGGATGTCGGCGACGCGGCCGTGCAGGCTGTTTTCGATCGGGATGATCGCGCGGTCGACGCGGCCGTCGCGCACCGCGTCGATCGCGTCCTGAAACGCATAGCAGGGCATCGGCAGCGAGTTCGGGTCATATTCGCGCGCGGCAAGATCACTGTTCGCGCCCGGCGCGCCCTGGAATGCCAGCCCGCGCGCGGGTTCGGCGAGTGCCGCGTTGCGCATTTCGTCGACCAGATGCTGTGCCGAAGCCGAATAACTGCCCATGATTGCCTTCCCAAGCTCGCACCTTTCTCGGCGAGAAAGCTGCTCGATTCCTTGTCGGGGAGCACTTCTCGTCCGAAAACCGGTTCCCACTTTTCGGGAAGTGCTCCGGAGCCGCGGCGCATAGCCGCCCCGCCGCGACCGCGCAACCGGCGCGCACGCCGTTGCCATTCCCCGATTTCATCCCCTTGCGCCGCCGTCGCCGCACCAGTAAGGGAGCGTCCAAATCAAATATGCGCCCGGCAAGCGGGCGTCAGCTAACGGGGCTGCTACGCATGGACAATCGCAACAATACTATTGCCGGCTGGGTGCTGTTTGCCGGCATTTGCGCGCTGGGCCTGACCATCGGGTCGAGCATGTTGTTTGCCAGCCACAATCCCGAAAAGCCCGGTTATCCGATCGAAGACGCCGAAGCCGGCGCGGGTGGCGGCGAATCGGCCGTGCCGCTCGCCAACCTGCTCGCCGCCGCCGATCCGGCGAAGGGCGAAGCGGTGTTCGCGAAATGCGCCGCATGCCACACGATCAACTCGGGCGGCGCCAACGGCATCGGCCCGAATCTGTTCGGTGCGCTCGGCAAGGCACATGGCCATGTCCCGGGCTTCGCCTATTCGGCGGCGCTGAAGGGCGTTGCGGGCAATTGGGATTTCGAAGGCATGAACGCATGGCTGACCAGCCCGCGTAAATATGCCCCCGGCACGAAGATGTCGTTCGCCGGCCTCGGCAGCGCCGAAGATCGCGCGAACCTGATCGTCTATATGAACAGCCAGGGTTCGAACCTGCCGCTGCCCGCCGCCGAAGCGGCGCCCGCAGCCGCGGAAGGCGCCGCTCCGGCCGAGACCGCTGCCGCTGCACCGGCAGCCGAAGGCGCCGCGGCCGCTCCGGCCGCTGACGCCGCGGCTGCGCCCGCGCCGGCCGAAGCCAAGAAATAATGCGGCTCGCGCCCGTCCTGCTGGCGGGCGCGCTGGCGCTCGCCGGTTGCGGCAAGAGCGAGACGCCGTCCGAGGCGCCGGCGACGGGCGAGCCCGGCGTCGAAGCGCCGGCGCCCGCGGTCGCCCCGACCGCCGCGATGGGTGAACAGGTCTTTCGCCGCTGCGTCGCGTGCCATACGGTCGACAAGGGCGGCAACAACGGCATTGGCCCCAACCTGCACGGCGTCGTCGGCGCCGCGGTCGCGTCGAAGCCCGGTTTTTCCTATTCGGGCGCGATGAAGGCAAAGGGCGGCGTCTGGGACGAGGCCGCGCTCAACACCTATCTCACGGCCCCGATGAAAGATGTTCCGGGCACGCGCATGGCGTTCGCCGGCGTGATTGACGCCGCGGACCGCAAGGCGCTGATCCTCTTTCTCGAAGAACAGTCGAAATAATTTCGATCCTCCCTGTGACGAAGTCATGGGGAGGTGGCAGCGCGGAGTGCTGACGGAGGGGCCAAAACGCGACGTTGCGGCCCCCTCCACCCCCCGGCTTCGCGGGCGGTCCCCCTCCCCATCGCTTCGCGACAGGGAGGAAATATTCCCTCAATTCGGGTTCTGCACGTTGCCGTAGAAATCCTGGATGATCTTCCACGCCTCTTCGGCGGTTTCGACGAAGTGGAACAGCGACAGATCGCGCTGGCTGATCACGCCCTCCTCCACCAGCGCGTCGAAATTGACGACGCGGGTCCAGAATTCCTCGCTGAACAGCACGATCGGGATCGGTTTGATCTTGCCGGTCTGGATCAGCGTGAGCAGTTCGAACGTCTCGTCGAACGTCCCGAACCCGCCCGGGAACACACAGACGGCGCGCGCGCGGAGCAGGAAGTGCATCTTGCGCAGCGCGAAATAGTGGAACTGGAAACTGAGGTCGGGGGTAACATAGCGGTTCGGCGCCTGCTCGTGCGGCAGCACGATGTTGAGCCCGACCGATTCTTTGCCCACGTCGTCGGCGCCGCGATTCGCGGCTTCCATGATCGACGGCCCGCCGCCCGAACAGACGACGAAGTTGCGGCAGCCATTTTCGTCGGGCGGCACCTGGCTCGCGATCCGCGCGAGTCCCCGCGCCTCCTCATAATATTTGGCCTTAGCCGCGAGCCGCTCGGCAATCCGCTGCTCCTCGGGCGTACGCGCCGCGTCGAGCACGGCCTGCGCGCCGTCGGGCGACGGAATGCGCGCCGAGCCATAGATGACGAGCATCGACTCGATCTTCGCTTCGTCGAGCATCAGTTCGGGTTTGAGCAGTTCGAGCTGGAAGCGCACCGGACGCAGATCTTCGCGCAGCAGGAACTCGGTGTCCTGGAACGCCAGCCGATAAGCCGGGCTTTGCGTCTGCGGGGTCGATACCGCCTGTTTGGCGAATTGCGCGTCGTCCTTGGCTTTGTGGAAACGCGAGCGATGGGGTTGTTTGTCTTCTGCCATTGGCGGACGGCTAGCCGTTCCGCGCGACTTTGCCAAGCTTAGCGGCAGTAGCCGGTGCCGCTCATGTCGAAGTGGAAATGATTATAATGCGCCGCGTTGTAATCGGGGCCGAGCACGGTCCCGAAGCGGCGGCAGCCCGATTTGTGGAGCGCGCGGAGGAATTCCTGCGACGATTTGTCGCCGGTCCATCCGCCGTCGAGCATAACGCGGCGGCCGTCGGCGAGCAGGAAGCCCGAGACGTCGATCGCATTCGAAAAGGCGTGCTGCGACATCCGCCCCGACCGGCCGCCATAAATGTTGCGGCAGCTGTAGGTTCCGAAGGTCTCGATCTTAACGACCTCCTGCCCCAGATATTTCCGCGCCGCGGGTTTCACCGCATATTGCACCCATGCGGCGAAATTCTTCGCGAGCGGACAGGTCATCGCGCCGAGCCCCGACACCGGCGTGCCGATATCGAGCAGCTTCACCGAATCGATCGAGGTGCAGCCGCCGCCATGATCCTCGTTCGGTAGCGGGGTGAAGCGCACGCCCGCCTGCTTGAGATCGAACGCGCATTGCTGTGCTTCGGCGCTGGTGAAGGAGGGGGTGCCGACGGCTTGCGGGCGGTTCGGCTTGCTCGCGGTCGGGCGTTTCCCGCCGCCGTTCTTCATCGCCTCGGGGGCGCCGAAACAGGCGGACAGTGCCAGCGCCGCACTAGCGGCAACCAATATCCGGAGCTTCAAGAACGCAGGGACCCCCATGACGCCAAAATACCGCCGAAATGGTTAACAAGCTGTATACCTTTTTCTCCACTCGTCGAAAATTTCGCCCGGTCCGTGCAATTTGTTTGACAGTTGCGCGCTCCACCCTAAACGCGGCGCCGGGCCACGCGGTCCCAACGCCGCGCGAGCTCTCTGCGAGGAGAGACTAAAATGACTGAAGTGCCGACGCCTGTATTGCGCCCTGCGCGCCCCTATTTTTCTTCCGGACCCTGCGCCAAGCCGCCGGTCTGGTCCCCTGAAAAACTGAACACCGAATCGCTCGGCCGCTCGCATCGTGCGAAGATCGGCAAGACGCGTCTGCAGTACTGCATCGACCTGATGCGCGAGATGCTGCAGCTCCCCGACACGCACCGCATCGGCATCGTTCCGGGCAGCGACACCGGCGCCTTCGAGATGGCGATGTGGACGATGCTCGGTGCCCGCCCCGTCACGACGCTCGCTTGGGAGAGCTTCGGTGAGGGCTGGGTCACCGACGCGGCCAAGCAGCTCAAGCTCGATCCGACCGTCATCCGCGCCGATTACGGCCAGCTTCCCGACCTCGGCCAAGTCGACTGGTCGAACGATGTGCTTTTCACCTGGAACGGCACGACGAGCGGCGTCCGCGTTCCGAACGGCGACTGGATCGCCGCCGACCGCGGGGGCCTGAGCTTCGCCGACGCAACCAGCGCGGTGTTCGCTTACGACCTGCCGTGGGACAAGATCGACGTCGCGACCTTCAGCTGGCAGAAAGTACTCGGCGGTGAAGGCGGGCATGGCGTGCTGATCCTCGGCCCGCGCGCGGTCGAACGGCTTGAAAATTACACCCCCGCCTGGCCGCTGCCGAAGGTGTTCCGCCTCGTCTCGAAGGGCGCGCTCGCCGAAGGCGTGTTCAAGGGCGAGACGATCAACACCCCGTCGATGCTCGCGGTCGAAGATGCAATCTTTGCGCTCGAATGGGCGAAATCGCTCGGCGGTCTCGACGGCCTGAAGGCGCGCAGCGACGCGAATGCCGCGGCGCTCGACAAGATCGTCGAGGAACGCGCGTGGCTGAGCCATCTCGCCGCCGATCCCGCTAGCCGCTCGAAGACCTCGGTCTGCCTGTCGGTCGCGGGTGCCGACGAGGGCTTCATCAAGAAGTTCGCGGGCCTGCTCGATGCCGAAGGCGCAGCATACGACATCGCGGGTTATCGCGACGCGCCTCCGGGCCTTCGCATCTGGTGCGGCGCGACCGTCGACACCGCCGATATCGAAGCGCTCGGCCCGTGGCTCGACTGGGCTTACGCCTCGCTCAACGCTTGACGTCGTCCCAGCGAAAGCTGGGCCGCTATCGATCATTCCCATTCCCAACGATCCCAGCTTTCGCTGGGATGACGGAGAAAAATGACATGACCGCTCCCAAAGTTCTCATTTCCGACAAAATGGACCCCAAAGCCGCCGCGATCTTCAAAGAGCGCGGCATCGACGTCGACGTCATCACCGGCAAGACCAAGGACGAGCTGATCGCGATGATCGGCGACTATGACGGCCTTGCGATCCGTTCGGCCACCAAGGTGACCGCCGACGTCCTCGCTGCCGCGACGAACCTGAAGGTCGTCGGCCGCGCCGGTATCGGCGTCGACAATGTCGACATTCCGGAGGCGTCGAAGAAGGGCGTCATCGTGATGAACACGCCGTTCGGCAACAGCATCACCACCGCCGAACATGCGATCGCAATGATGTTCGCGCTCGCGCGCCAGATTCCCGAAGCCAACGCGGGAACCCAAGCGGGCAAATGGCCGAAGAATGACTTCATGGGCGTCGAGCTGACCTCGAAGACGCTCGGCCTGATCGGTTGCGGCAATATCGGCAGCATCGTCGCCGAACGCGCGCTGGGCCTCCGCATGAAGGTCGTCGCCTTCGATCCGTTCCTGACCCCTGAGCGCGCGATCGAGCTCGGCGTCGAAAAGGCCGATCTCGACACCTTGCTCGCCAAGGCCGATTTCATCACGCTGCACACGCCGCTGACCGACCAGACGCGCAACATCCTGTCGGCCGAGAATATCGCGAAGGCGAAGAAGGGCGTGCGGATCATCAATTGCGCGCGCGGCGGGCTGATCGATGAAGCAGCGCTCAAGGACGCGCTCGACAGCGGCCATGTCGCGGGCGCCGCGCTCGATGTGTTCGCGCAGGAGCCGCCGGCGGCCGATCATCCGCTGTTCAGCGCGCCGAACTTCATCTGCACGCCGCACCTCGGCGCATCGACCGACGAAGCGCAGGTCAATGTCGCGATCCAGGTCGCCGAGCAGCTGTCGGATTATCTGCTCACCGGCGGGATCACCAACGCGCTCAACGTCCCCAGCCTCTCGGCCGAGGAAGCGCCGAAGCTGCGCCCCTATATGAGCCTCGCCGAAAAGCTCGGCAGCCTCGTGGGCCAGCTCGCGCACGATAACCTCACGACGATCTCGGTCGAGGTCGAGGGCGCCGCCGCCGAGCTCAACCTCAAGCCGATCACCGCCGCGGTGCTCACCGGCCTGATGCGGCGCTATTCGGACAGCGTGAACATGGTCAACGCCCCGCACCTCGCACGCGAGCGCGGGCTCGACGTTCGTGAGGTTCGCCACGACCGCGACGGCGATTACCACACGCTCGTCCGCGTCACCGTGGCGACCGAGCAGGGCGATCGTTCGGTCGCGGGCACCTTGTTCAGCAACGGCGACCCGCGCCTCGTCGAGATGTTCGGGATCAAGGTCGAGGCCGACCTCGACGGCCATATGCTCTATATCGTCAACGAGGATGCCCCGGGCTTCATCGGCCGCATCGGCACCGCGCTTGGCGAGGCGGGGCTCAACATCGGCACCTTCCACCTCGGCCGCCGCGCTGCGGGCGGCGAAGCGGTGCTGCTGCTGTCGCTCGATTCGCCGATGCCCGAGCCTTTGCTGTGGCAGCTGTGCCAGCTTCCCGGCGTGAAGACGGTGAAGGGTTTGAAGTTCTGACTTTAGTCCCCCTCCCGCTTGCGGGAGGGGTTAGGGGAGGGCATGTCAGCACAGTCCTGACCAAACGGGCCCTCCCCCGACCCCTCCCACAAGTGGGAGGGGAGTCATTGACTCCGGCCCCCGCCGTTCTAAGGCCGCACGCATGACCAAGGCCCCTGCCCTGCTGCCCGAAGGTTTGCGCGACCGCCTCCCCCGACAGGCGGAGGCCGCGTCGCGCGTCACCCGCGCGCTCGTCGATGCGATGCGCGCGCATGGTTATGGACGCGTCGCGCCGCCGCTCGCCGAATTCCGCGAGACGCTCGGCGGCGAGGATGAGCGTTCGACGCGCGACCTGCTCCGCTTCACCGATCCGGTGTCGCAGCGCACGCTCGCGCTGCGCCCCGACATCACGCGGCAGGTCGGCCGTATCGCAACCTCGCTGCTCGCCAAGGCACCGCGCCCGCTGCGCCTTTGCTACGCCGGGCAGGTCGTCAAATTGCGTGCGAGCCAGCTACGCCCGGCGCGCGAGATGCTGCAGGTCGGCGCCGAGCTGATCGGCAGCGACAGCGTCGCCGCGGCGCGCGAGATCGTCACCGTCGCGATCGATGCGCTCGAAGCCGCGGGGATCGGCCCGGTTACGATCGATTTCACCCTGCCCGACGTCGTCGATTTGCTCGCGAACGGGCCGTTGCCTGTCGACGCCGACATCCAACAGCTCCGCGACGAACTCGACGCCAAGGACGCGGGCGCGCTGACCCGCCTCGGGGCCGAAGCCTATCTGCCGCTGCTGCGCGCGACCGGCCCGTTCGATCAGGCGATCCCCGACCTGCGCGCGTTCGATACCACGGGCGTCCTCACCGCGCGCATCGACGCGCTCGAAGCGATCGCCGCGCCGATCCGCGACCGCGTGACACTGACCCTCGACCCGACCGAGCGTCATGGTTTCGCCTATCAAAGCTGGTTCGGCTTCCAGATCTTCGTTCCCGGACAAGGAGATGCGGTCGGCCGCGGCGGCGGCTATTCGATTCCCGTCGGCGAACAGGAAGAATCCGCCGTGGGCTTTTCGCTCTATCCCGATCCGCTGATCGATGCCGGGCTCGGCGCCGAGGACGATGCCGACCGCCGCATCTTCCTGCCGCTCGGCCACGATCCTGTGCTGGCTGCGAGCTTGCGCGCCGACGATTGGCAGACGGTCGCGGCACTGTCCGACAGCGACAGTGCGCGCGCGCTCGGCTGCGGGTTTATTCTCGGTCCCGACGGGCCGGTCGAGGCCTAAAAATCCGAAATCCCAAAGCGCGGAATGCCTTGATTCACGCCCGGCGGATCGAGCACGGTGACGTCGAGCTCGACGGGCTCGCCGATCCAGTGCGCCAGCGTCGTATGATCGGCAAGGTCGTCGTCGGTCAGCGGGTGCACGAGCGCGCGCAGCCCTGTCGCCTCGATCGTCGCAACCACCGCCGGAACCGCTGCACCCAGAAAATGCACCTCATATTGCGCAATCGGGTGCGGCCCCGCGGCGCCGTCAGTCATATCGCCGACGAATAGAATCGCTGCGTCGTGGCTGAACCCGTCGCGCAGTTCGGTGGCGGCGGCGCGCTCGGCATCGTCGAAATAGATATGGGCGTGATAAGGGGCGTCGGGGTCGATCATCGCGGGCATCCTTCTTTTCGCCTCGCTACCCTGCCAAAAAGAGCGACGCAACCGTGCCACTGCCCTTGCCTCTGCGGCCAAATCCGCTAAGGCCGCGCCGGGTCAGGATGGCCCCGCACAGCAGGACATTGTCATGGCAAATGTTACCGTCATCGGGTCGCAATGGGGCGACGAGGGCAAGGGCAAGATCGTCGACTGGCTCGCCAGCCGCGCCGACGCCGTGGTCCGCTTCCAGGGCGGTCATAATGCCGGCCATACGCTCGTCGTCGGCGAACAGGTCTACAAGCTGTCACTGCTTCCCTCGGGCATCGTTACCGGGACGTTGTCGATCATCGGCAATGGCGTCGTGCTCGACCCCTGGGCGCTGCGCGACGAGATCACCAAGCTGCGCAAACAAGGCGTTGCGATCAACCCCGAGAATTTCGCGATCGCCGACAATTGCGCGCTGATCCTGCCCTTCCACCGCGACCTCGATGCCCTCCGCGAGACCGCCGCGGGCGCGGGCAAGATCGGCACCACCGGGCGCGGCATCGGCCCCGCCTATGAGGACAAGGTCGGCCGCCGCGCGATCCGCGTCTGCGACCTCGCGCACCTCGACAAGCTGGAGCCGCAGCTCGACCGCCTGACCGCACATCACGACGCGCTGCGCGCCGGCTTCGGCGAACCGCCGATCGACCGCGAACGCCTGATCGCCGACCTCACCGAAATCGCCGACTATGTGCTCGAATATGCGCAGCCGGTGTGGAAGCGCCTGAAAAAGGTCCGCAAGGCCGGCGCGCGCATCCTGTTCGAGGGCGCGCAGGGCGTGCTGCTCGACGTCGATCACGGCACCTATCCCTTCGTCACCAGCTCGAACACCGTCAGCGGCACCGCAGCCAGCGGCTCGGGCCTCGGCCCCGGCGCGGTCGGCTTCGTGTTGGGGATCGCCAAGGCCTATACGACGCGCGTCGGTAGCGGCCCCTTCCCGACCGAGCTTGAGGACGAGATCGGCCAGAAGCTCGGCGAGCGCGGCCACGAATTCGGCACCGTCACCGGGCGCAAGCGCCGCTGCGGCTGGTTCGACGCCGTGCTCGTTCGGCAAAGCTGCGCGGTGTCAGGCGTGACCGGCATTGCGCTCACCAAGCTCGACGTGCTCGACGGCTTCGACACGATCCGCATCTGCACCGGCTATCGCCTCCGCGGGAAAATCCTCGATTATTTCCCCGCGCATTCGGCCGATCAGGCCGAAGTCGAGCCGATCTATGAGGAAATGGACGGCTGGCACGAATCGACCGCGGGCGCGCGCAGCTATGCCGACCTGCCCGCGCAGGCGATCAAATATATCCAGCGCGTGCAGGAATTGATCGAAACCCCGATCGCGCTCGTGTCGACGAGTCCCGAGCGCGAAGACACGATCCTGATCCGCGATCCGTTCAGCGATTGACGCTGGCGGCGGCGACGTCGCGGATCGCCGCGACGAAGCCGGCGGGATCGTCCTCCTGAATGAAGTGGCCGCCCTTCAGCGTGCGGTGCGTCATGCCGTGGGTTCCCGGAACGCGCGCCGTGAACAACGTATCGCCGCCGCGCGTGATCGGGTCGCCGTCGGAAAAGCAGCAGAGGAACGGCTTGTCGAACGCTTCGAGCGCCGCCCACGCGCGTTTCTGGTCGGGGACCGCGACATTGTCGCCGAGCGGGACGAACGACGGATAGACGCGCGCCGCGACCTTTGACGCGCGTGTCGGAAAGGGCGCGTCATAGGCGGCGATCTCGGCGGCGCTCAATTCGCGCTTCGCCCCCGCCTTGACGATCTTGCCGATCGGGAAGACGGGGCTGTATCGCGAAAAAGTGCGCCAGATCGCGAAGGCGCGCGGCGCAGGCTGGCCTTCGGGAAGCCCGCCGTTCGAGAGCGCGACCCCGGCGAAGCGTTCGGGCATTTCGGCAACCAGTCGCAAGCCGATCAGCGAACCCCAGTCCTGACAGGCGAGGACGATATTTTGCAGGTCGAGCGCCTCGATCCATTGCCGCATCCACATGACCTGCGCGGCATAGCTATAGGCGCCGCGGCCCAGCGGCTTGTCCGAGCGGCCGAAACCGATGAGGTCGGGCGCGACGACGCGGAAACCCGACGCCGTCGCGGGACCGATCATATGGCGCCAGAGATAGGACCAGGTCGGCTCGCCATGCAGCATCAGCACCGGCTGCGCATCGGCCGCGCCCTCATCGACGTAATGGACGCGAAGGCCGTCCTCGATCTCGAGATATTTCGGCGCATAGGGCCAGTCGGGCAGCCCCTCGAAGCGCGCGTCGGGCGTACGGTAAATGGCCATGATGTCGATCCCCCCAATGCTCACTTTAGCCCCCGGCGCCGCACTGGCAACCTCTTGCCGGGCCGCGCCAAAGGCGTAGGGTCGCACGATGCGCCGCGCCTCGTCCCTCGCCTGCCTGCTTCTCGCCGCGTGCGGCGCCGCGAGTTCGCAGCCGTCACTGCCCGCGGGCGCCAAGGCCGACCGGCTGCTCGTCGACAAGAGCGAGCGCGTGCTGATCGCCTATGCCGGGAATCGCGAGATCGTCCGTTACAGGAATATCCGCTTCGGCGACGCGCCGACAGGGCACAAGCAGTTCGAGGGCGACGAGCGCACACCCGAGGGAAAGTACCGGATCAGCGGTCGCAACCCGAAGAGCGCCTATCATCTGTCGCTGCGCATATCCTATCCGAACGCCGCCGATCGCGCTTTCGCCAAGGCTAAGGGACGCGCGCCCGGCCGTGACATCTTCATCCACGGCCAGCCGAACGCGTGGCCGGGGCCGCCCTTTGCGCGCGACTGGACCGACGGCTGTATCGCGCTGTCGAACGCCGAGATAAAGCAGCTGTGGGATATCGTGCCCGACGGCATCCCGATCACCATCCGGCCCTAGGAAACCCCATGTCACGGCACATCCTCGTCTTCTACGGCAGTTATCGCCGCGACCGGCAGGGCATCAAGCTCGCGCAGTGGATCGTCGACGCGATCATGGCGCGCGGCGACAGTGCCGAACTGATCGACGCGAAGGCGGTGGACCTCCCGATGCTCGACCGGATGTACAAGGAATATCCGAAGGGCGAGGCGCCAGCCGCGATGGAGGAGCTCGCGGAAAAGATCCGCGCCGCCGACGGCTTCCTGTTCGTGACCGGCGAATATAATTGGGGGCCCCAGCCGGGACTCAAAAACCTGACCGACCATTATCTCGAGGAATGGTTCTGGCGCCCCGCGGCGATCGCCTGCTACTCGGCGGGACCGTGGTCGGGAGTGCGCGCGATGATGGGCTGGCGCGATACGCTGGGCGAGATGGGAATGGCAGTCACCTCCTCGATCCTGCCCGTCGGACGGATCGGCGGCGCGTTCGACGCCAATGGCGAACCCGCGGGCGAGGACGGCGCGCGGCTGGTCAAGGGCTTCCCGCGCTTTGCCGACGACCTCAATTGGTGGATCGATGCCGCCAAGGCGCAGCGCGCGCGGCAGGATCCACCTTACTAACCCGATTTCAGCTCGGCCTTCAGCCGCAGGCTTGCGCGCCAGAAGAAGAAGGCCGGGATCAGGCCCAGCCATGCTGCGCCGTAGAGCACCCAGCGTACGCTTTCCTGCCCCGCAAGCGGCTGCAGCGCGTCGGACAGCACCCCGAACAGGAAAGGCCCGAGCCCGAGCCCGATGAGGTTCTGCCCGAACAACATGATCGATGCCGCGACCGCGCGCGCCTGCGGGCGCACCAGCCCCTGCACACAACCGTATGCGGGGCCGTAATAGGCCGAGTTCAGGATCGTCGGAATGATGAGCAGCGCGACGGCAATGCGCCAGTCCTCCATGAAGTAGCCGAGGAACAGGATCGGCGCCGCAACCGCCATACCATAGGCAGGGAAGGTCAACAGATGCTTCTTGTCGCGCGGGCCGAACTTGTCCGCCATCTTGCCGCCGAGCCAGGTGCCGAACACACCCGCCAGCCCCAGCACGACCGCCATCGACAGCCCGGCTTCGGTCGTCGACAGGCCATGGCTGCGGATGAAGAAGCTGATCGTCCACAGTGCCTTGCCATAACCGAGGAAGGCGACGACCGACGACGCAATCAGGATATAGATGAAGGCGCGCGACGCGAAGATTTCGCGCATCGCCTCGCCCGTCGACAGCCGCACCGCGGCGGCGGCGGTCGCGGCGGCTTCGGCGGTGCGGCTGTGCCGCGGCTCGCGCATCACGAACAGCACGACGAGCGCGAGCAGCAGGCCCGGCGCGCCGACGAGCATCAGCGCGATGCGCCAGCCGTAGAGATCGTTGACGATCCCGCCGATGATCAGCCCGAGCAGCGACCCGATCGGTACGCCCAGGCCATAGAAGGCGATCGCCGACGAGCGTTTTTCGGGCGCGACGCTGTCCGAAATCAGTGAGTGCGCCGCGGGCGTACACCCCGCCTCGCCGACGCCGACGCCGATTCGTGCGAAGAGCAATTGCACGAAATTCTGCGCGAGTCCGCACACCGCGGTCATCGCCGACCAGATCGCGAGCGCGAGCGCGATCAGGCGGACGCGGTTCGTGCCGTCCTTGTCGGCATAGCGCGCGATCGGGATGCCGAGCAGCGCGTAAAAGACCGCGAAGGCGGGGCCGGCGAGCAGGCCGAGCTGCGTGTCGGACAAGCCGAGGTCGGCCTTGATCGGTTCGGCGAGGATGTTGACGATCTGCCGGTCGAGGAAGTTGAAGATATAGACGATCAGCAGGATCCACAGCATCGTCCGCGTCTCTGCGGAAACGCCGGTGGCCGGTGAGGCGATGCCCTGCGACGAGGCAGCTTTATCCGTCATTATGATCTCCCGCCGCCAAGGGAGCAGACCGGGGGGAGTGGTGTCAACGCCGTTGGGGCGAACCGAAATTGCCCGCTTGCAATTGCCGCTACGGCTGCCAGCCTGCAGCCCATGCAAAAAATTTCGCTGCTCGGCGCCGCCGCCCTTCTCGCGATCGCTCCCGCCACCTCACCGGTCTCCGCCATGCCGCCGCCGCTTCCCGAGGTCGAAGGCAAGGACGCCGCGACGCTGCGCGCCGAAATGGAGAGCGGGCGGATTTACGAAGGGCTGACCGCGCTCGTCTATCTCGACCGGATCGGACGGATCGACGATCATGGACCCAAGCTCGATGCCGTGATCGCGACGATGCCGCAAGCCGACCTCAATGCCGAGGGGAAGCGGCTCCATGACGAGCGCATCGCGGGCAAGGCGCGCGGCCCGCTGCACGGCATCCCCATCCTGCTCAAGGACAATATCGAGGCGGCGGGGCCGCTGCCCACAACGGCGGGCTCGCTCGCACTCAAGGACAATGTGACGAACCGCGATGCGCCGCTCGTCGCGCGGCTGCGCGATGCGGGGGCGATCATCCTCGGCAAGACGAACCTCAGCGAATGGGCGAACATCCGGTCGGACAATTCGACGAGCGGGTGGAGCGCGGTCGGCGGCCTCACAAAGAATCCGCATGCGCTCGATCGCAACAGCTGCGGCTCGTCGTCGGGCAGCGCCGCCGCGGTCGCCGCGAGCCTCGCGCCGCTCGCGATCGGCACCGAAACCGACGGATCGATCACCTGCCCCGCCGGGGTCAACGGCATCGTCGGGTTCAAACCGAGCGTCGGCCTCGTCAGCCGCACGCATATCGTCCCGATCAGCCACAGCCAGGACACCGCCGGACCGATGACGCTGACGGTGCGCGATGCCGCGGCGGTGATGAGCGTGATCGCGGGCAGCGACCCCGCCGATCCCGCGACCGCCGAAGCCGATGCGCGGAAAGCCGACTATGTCGCCGCGCTGTCGCCCGACGCGCTGAAGGGCAAGCGCATCGGGGTGATGCGCGACCGTGTCGGCGACCGCGCCGACATCGCGGCACTGTTCGATGCGGCGCTGAAGCAGATGGAAGGGCTCGGCGCGACGCTGGTCGAAATCGCCGACAGCCGGAAGGGCGATGAGGGGCTTGGCGCTGCCGAATTCGAAATATTGCTCACCGAACTCAAGGCCGACATGGCGACCTATCTGGGCAGCTTGCCGAACGCGAATGCGCCGCGGTCGCTCGCCGATGTCATCGCGTTCAACAAGGCGAACCCCGACGAGTTGAAGTGGTTCGGCCAGGACATATTCGAACTCGCCGAGACGAAGGGCGGCCTCGACAGCCCAGCCTATCGCGCCGCGCGCGAAAAGGCGGTGCGGCTCGCGGGCCCCGAGGGTATCGACCGGTTGCTGAAAACCCATGACGTCGACCTGCTCGTCGGGGTCACCAACGGCCCCGCGTGGGTCAGCGACCTGGTCAATGGCGACAGCTACAAGAGTCCGGGCACCAGTCAGCTTCCCGCGGTCGCCGGCTATCCGCACCTGACGGTGCCGATGGGCGCGGTCGAGGGGCTGCCGATCGGCCTCTCCTTCATCGGCGCCAAATGGAGCGACGCCGCCATATTGGCCGCGGGCTACGCCTATGAGCAGGCGAGCGGGAAGCGCGTGGCGCCGACTTATCGGGCCAGCGTGACGCCCTAACCATCGTCCTCACGCCGTCAGCGCCGGTCGCGCCGCTTCTTCCAGCCCATTTCCTCGAGTTCGAGCAACTCCATCGGCACATGGATCGCGCGCACGGCCAGCCGCACCTCGACGAGGAACAGGATCAGCGAGATCAGCAGCAGCAGCATCGCGACCGTGAATGCCCACGCCGACGCGCGCCCGAGGTTGAATCCCGCGACCTCCTGCGCAAAGAGCAGCGCGACGAGCAGGCAGACGACGATCCCGCACGCCACGGCGGAAAGGATCGAATTGTTGATGATCCCCATCCTGCGGTCGGCGATGCGCAGTTCGGCGACGATGCGCTCATGCTCGACGCCCTCGGTCTCGGACCAGCGCTCCATCAGGTTGCGCGAGCGGTCAACGACGCGCGCGAGGCGGCCCGCGATGACGTTGAGCAGGCTGCCGGTCGCCACCAGCAGAAATACCGGCGTGACCGACAGCTGAATCGTCTGCGCAATCGCGCCCGCGTCGAGTCCCGTCATCCCCCGGCGGCAACCGAGGGCGTGTTCACGCCATGCATTGCGAGGAATTTGCGGACGTTGCGCGCGGCCTGACGGATGCGCTGTTCATTTTCGACCATCGCGATGCGGACATAGCCTTCGCCGTCCTCGCCATAGCCGACCCCCGGCGCGACCGCGACCTTGGCGTGGGTGAGCAATTGCTTCGAGAATTCGAGGCTGCCCATCTCCTTGAGCGCGGGGGGCAGCGGCGCCCAGGCGAACATCGACGCCTTCGGGCTCGGGATGTCCCAGCCCGCGCGACCGAAGCTTTCGACCATCACGTCGCGGCGCTTCTGGTAGAGGTCGCGGTTCTTCTGCACGATATCCTGCGGGCCATTGAGCGCGGCGCAGGCCGCAGCCTGAATCGGCGTGAACGCGCCATAGTCGAGGTAGGATTTGACGCGCGTCATCGCCGCGATCAGCCGCTTGTTGCCGACCGCGAAGCCCATGCGCCAGCCCGCCATCGAATAGGTTTTCGACATCGAGGTGAATTCGATCGCGACATCTTTCGCGCCCGGCACCTGCAGGATCGAGGGCGTCGGGTTGCCGTCGTAATAAAGTTCCGAATAGGCGAGGTCGCTGAGAACCCAGACCTTATTCTCCTTCGCCCACGCGACAAGGCGCTCATAGAAAGCGAGGTCGACGGCTTCGGCGGTCGGGTTCGACGGGTAATTGACGACGAGGATCGACGGACGCGGCACGGTGAACGCCATCGCGCGGTCGAGCGCGCGCCAGTAATTCTCGTCGGGCGTCGTCGGCACGCTGCGGATCGTCGCGCCCGCGATGATGAAGCCGAAGGTGTGGATCGGATAGCTCGGATTCGGCGCGAGCACGACGTCACCGGGACCCGTGATCGCGGTCGCGAGGCTCGCGAGCCCTTCCTTCGACCCCATCGTCACGACGACCTCGCTCTCGGGGTCGAGTTCGACGTTGAAGCGGCGCGCGTAATAATTCGCCTGCGCGCGGCGGAGGCCCGGAATGCCCTTCGACTGCGAATAGCCGTGCGCGTCGGGCTTCATCGCGACTTCGCAGAGCTTTTCGATCACATGCGGCGGCGGCGGCAGGTCGGGGTTGCCCATCCCCAGGTCGATGATGTCTTCTCCCGCGGCGCGGGCGGCCGCACGCATCGCATTGACTTCAGCGATGACATAGGGCGGCAGGCGCTTGATGCGATAGAATTCATCTTCGGACATGGGAAACTAGAACAACTCCTTTGCATTAGGTGTGATTGACGCGAGCGGCAGCCTCGCCAGCCGCATCGCGGCTTGTTATAGGCATATTATCCGCACTGACCAGCAGGAACGAGCATGAACGACACGGGCAAGGACGAGACGATCGAAACGCCGAATCCCTTCATGCCATCCCCCGACGACATGCAACATTGGGCGAGCGTGATCGGCCGCGCGCAGCAGATGATGCTCGAATATGCGCTGGGTCAGGCGAACGACGGCAATGCGAGTGCCGCGGCGCTGTTCGACCCCGCCAAATGGCTCGACAATCCCGCGACGAAGCTGTGGACCGAGCAATCGTCGAAGATGTGGGATCAGGGCGTCGCCTTCTGGACCTCGCTCGCCAGCATCGGCCAGCCGATCACGCCCGACGCGCCGGCCGAGGGCGTGAAGGATCGCCGCTTCACCGATGCCGAATGGACGACCAATCCGGTCTTCGCGATGATCCGCCAGACCTATGGCCTGCTCGCCGAACAGATGCTCGCGACGACGCGCCAGTTCGAGGGGCTCGACCCCGCGGCGCGCGCGAAGATGGAGTTCGCCGCAAAGGCGATGGCCGATGCGATGGCGCCGACCAATCTGGCGCTCACCAATCCCGAAGTGATCAAGCGCGCGGTCGAGACGCGCGGCGAAAGCCTGCTCAAAGGGCTTCGCCATATGCTCAACGATTTGTCGCGCGGGCAGCTCTCCCATGTCGATCCCGACGCGTTCGAGGTCGGGGTCAATATCGCGACGACCCCGGGCAAGGTGATCCACGAAACCGACCTTTACCAGCTGATCCAGTACACGCCGACGACGATGGAGGTGCTCGCCGTCCCGCTCCTCATCTTCCCGCCGTGGATCAACCGCTTCTATATCCTCGACCTCAACCCTGCGAAAAGCTTCGTAGCCTGGGCGGTCGAACAGGGATTGTCGGTGTTCGTCGTGTCGTGGAAGTCGGCCGACGCGTCGATGAGCGAGATCGTCTGGGACGATTATGTCGCGGCGCAGGTCGATGCGATCGACACGGTGCGCGCGGCGCTCGATGTCCCGGCGGTCCACACGATCGGCTATTGCGTCGCGGGCACCACGCTCGCCGCGACGCTCGCGATGCTCTCGGCGCGCGGCGAAGCCGACAAGGTCCAGTCGGTGACCTTCTTCACCGCGCAGGTCGATTTCGAACAGGCCGGCGACCTCAAGATGTTCGTCGACGACAGCTATCTGGCGCTGCTCCAACAGCTCTCGGCGCCGGGCTTCCTCGACGGGCGCTATATGGCCGCGACCTTCAACAGCTTGCGCGGGCGCGACCTCATCTGGAATTATGTCGTCAGTAATTATCTGCTCGGCAACGACTATCCGCCCTTCGACCTCCTTTACTGGAACGGCGACACGACGAACCTGCCCGCGAAGTGGCACCGGCAATATCTGGTCGACCTGTACCGCGACAATCGCATGGTGATCCCGAACAGCCTGTCGGTGATGGGCACGCCGATCGATCTCAGGAAGATCGAAACCCCCGCCTATATTCAGGCAGGGCGCGAGGATCATATCGCGCCGCTCGCCAGCGTCTGGCGGCTGATGGATCATCTGTCGGGGCCGAAGACCTTCCTGCTCGCGGGCTCGGGCCATATCGCGGGGGTGGTCAACCCGCCCGCCGCGGGCAAATATCAATATTGGACCGGTGACAGCGGTGCCGCGACGCTCGACGATTTTGTTGCGAGCGCGAGCGAGACCAAGGGCAGCTGGTGGCCGCACTGGATCGGGTGGATTTCGCAGCGGGATAGCGCAAAAATCCCGGCGAAGGGCGCGCGCATCCCCGGAAAAGGCGCCAAAAAGGCCATCGAGGACGCCCCCGGCCGCTATGTCAAACAGCGGTAATATCTAGCGAATATCCTGTCTTCGGGGCGCAGCGACAAGAATTTTGTGCAGTGCACAAAAAATATCCTTGAAATCGCCGCGCCGCTCCTATATTGTGCACTGCAACATAGAGGAGTACCACCGATGGCTACCAAGATGGATAGTGCCGAAAAGGCTTTCGAAGCCGCGACGCTGGAAACCCCGGCCAAGCCGGTGGCAACCCCCGCCGCGCCGGCCCCCGCTGCTGCTCCGGCCGTAGCCAAGGCCGAACCGGCCCCCGCAAAGATCAAGACGGTGAAGGCAAAAGCCAAGCCGGCCGCGAAGAAGGCCGCTGCCCCCAAGGCGGTTGCCAAGAAGGTCGCTCCCAAGAAGGCGACCGTGAAAATTGCATCCAAGCCCCTTAACGCCGCGCCGAAGCCGGTCGCTGCCGCCACCAAAGGATTCAAGACCATGAACGACACCGTCAAGAAGTTCGCCGACGAAGCGAAGACCCGCGCCGAAGCCCTGACCGCCGACTTCAACGAGAAGGCCAAGGAAGCGATGAGCAAGACCAGCAAGCTGGCTGAAGATGCCGTCGAATTCAACAAGGCGAACGTCGAAGCGCTCGTCGAAGCCGGCAAGATCGCTGCCAAGGGCATCGAAACGCTCGGCCAGGAAGGCGTGACCTATGCTCGCAAGAGCTTTGAAGACACGACCGCCGCGCTGAAGGGCTACACCGCCGTCAAGACCCCGGCCGACTTCTTCAAGCTCTATGCCGAAAACAGCAAGAAGGCGTTCGACGCCGCTGTTGCGCAGACCTCGAAGACCAGCGAACTCGTCGTCAAGCTGACGAACGACAGCTTTGCGCCGATCTCGAACCGCGTTTCGGTCATCACTTCGAAGATGAAGGCCGCTTAAGCGACTTCACCTTCCACCGTTGGCGCTGGCACCCTCCCCCTCCCCTCCCCGCCTGCGCCGACACCCCAAGGCCGCTCGCTTCCCCCGGGAAGCGGGCGGTTCTTGTTTGCGGCCACCCGATCCGGCTGGCGAACGAGAGGTTAAAATCCGCGACCGCGCCTCTTGCGCTTCGCCCGCGGCTTGCGATATTCCTGCCCATGATGTTTCCTGTTGCAACAAACCAGCCGCCCCGCGCCATGGCGGACAAGGACGATGGCTCGCCCGGCACCCCCGGCGTCGGCATCGCGACGCGTACGCGCGCGAAGGCGAAAAAGCCCTCGATGTACAAGGTGCTGCTGCTCAACGACGATTACACGCCGATGGAATTCGTCGTGATGGTGCTCCAGCGTTTTTTCAACATGGATATCGAACAGGCGACGCAGGTGATGCTGCACGTCCACCAGCAGGGCGTCGGCGTGTGCGGCGTGTTCAGCTATGAGGTCGCCGAGACCAAGGTGAACCAGGTGATGGATGCCGCGCGGCAGAATCAGCATCCGCTGCAATGCACGCTGGAGAAGGCGTAAGTCAGGCCGTTCGCGCTACCTGCTCGGCCTTGAGCGCCAGCGACGGTTCGCCTTTCAAATCGCCATAACCCAGTTCCGCGCCGCACCCCGGACAGATTTTCGCCGTCCCGACATCGGCCCCGCACGTCCGGTGGACATAACGGATCGCTGGCCCGTCGCCCGTTTCACCGGGTTCGTAAGCCCAGCGTTCGGACCAGTTGCGCATCGCGTACAGCACATCGAACAGCGCCTTGCCCTTATCGGTCAGCCAATAATCGTGGCGTAGCGGCCGTTCGCTATAGGCGCGGCGCTCGGCGATCCCCTCCGCCACGAGCATCTTGAGCCGTGCCGATACCAGTTGCGGCCCCAGCCCGGTGTTCGCCGCGATCAGTTCGAAACGCCGCCGACCGAAGAGCAATTCGCGCAGGATCAACAGCACCGCGCGGTCGCCGAGCAGTTCGGCCGATCGGCCAACGGGGCATAATGTGTCCGACAGGTCCGCGCGTTTAGGCATACGCCCCTTCCTGTTTTCGTCATTCCCGCGAAAGCGGGGACCCAGTGACATCCTCGCTTGCCCAAACTGGGTTCCCGCGTTGGCGCTTAGCGCCGCCTACGGCCCCGCGGGAATGACGAAGAAGGAAAAATCTCTTGTCACTATGATTATCATAGTTACTATCGAGCGCAAGAGGAGAGTCGCTTATGTCCAATCCCGCAGCCGTTATCATCGGGGCCGGAGACGCCACCGGCGGCGCCATCGCCCGCGCCTTTGCCGCCGAAGGCCTCACCGCCTGTGTCAATCGCCGCGAACGGAACGCCGACCAACTCGAAGCGCTGGCGCAGTCGATCCGGGACGAAGGAAACAAAGCGCGTGCCTTCCCCGGTGATGCCCGCGAAGAGGACGCGATGATAGCGCTGTTCGATCAGGTCGAGGCCGAGGTCGGCCCGGTCGAGGTCGCGGTGTTCAACATCGGCGCGAACGTCAATTTCCCGATCGCCGAAACGACCGTGCGCGTCTACACCAAGGTCTGGGAAATGGCGTGCCTCGGCGGTTTCCTGATGGGCCGCGAAGCGGCGAAACACATGAGCCCGCGCGGCCGCGGCACGATCATCTTCACCGGCGCAACCGCATCCTTGCGCGGCGGATCGGGCTTTTCCGCCTTCTCGGGCGCCAAGGGTGCGCTCCGGATGCTCGCGCAGTCGATGGCACGCGAGCTCGGGCCGCAGGGCGTACATGTCGCGCACACGATCATCGACGGCGCGATCGACACCGACTTCATCAAGGGCCGCCACCCCGATTTCGACAATGCGAAAGCGCAGGATCTGATCCTCAATCCGGCCGCCATCGCCGCCAACTATGTGATGCTCCACAAGCAACCCAAAAGCGCGTGGACCCACGAACTCGACCTCCGTCCCTGGGGAGAAAAATGGTGACGAAAAGCCTCGAACTCATCTTCGATTTCGGTAGCCCCAACGCCTATCTGTGCATGAAGGCGCTCCCCGAACTGCTCGACCGCACCGGCGCCGACCTGATCATAACCCCCTGTCTTTTGGGCGGCATCTTCAAGGCGACGGGCAACAAGGCGCCGATGGTGCAATATGCCGACGCCCCCGCAAAGCTCGCCTACGAGAACCTCGAAATGCGGCGCTTCATCGAAAGGCACGGCCTCACGAAATTTCGTATTAACCCGCACTTCCCGGTCAATACACTCACGATCATGCGCGGCGCGGTTGTCGCCGAGGACGAAGGCGTGCTCGACGATTATGTCGACGCGGTGAACCGCGCGATGTGGGAGGATGGCCTGAAGATGGACGATCCCGAGGTCATCGCGACCTTCCTGTCGGCGAACGGCTTCGACGCCCCCGCGCTGCTCGCGCGCACGCAGGAACCCGAGATCAAGGCGAAGCTGGCCCAGAACACCGAGGCCGCGGTCGCACGCGGCGTGTTTGGCATTCCGACTTTCTTCGTCGGGGGCGAGATGTTCTTCGGCAAGGACCGCCTCGCACAGGTCGAGGAAGCGCTCGCTTAGGCCTGCGCTGCGGGCTGTGACGGTCGCCCGGCCACCAATATGCCGGCGACGATCAGCGCCAGCCCGATGATGTGGAACAGGTGCAGCACTTCGCCGAGGAACAGCATCGCGAGGCCCGCCCCCATCAGCGGCATCACATTCATATATTGCCCCGTCGCCGCCGAGCCGATCAGTTCGACCCCGCGATTGAAGAAGAGATAGGCGAGGAACGACGGAAAGATCGAGACATAGGCGATGGCGAGCGCGCTACCCGTCGCAGGAACGATCAGCCGCCCCGACCACAGCTCGTGCGCGTAAAAGGGCACAATGACCGCGATGCCGACCACCATCGACGCCGCGAGGAAGCTCAGCGGATGCACCGCGGGCCGGCGGCGGAGCAGCACCGAGTAAAGCGCCCAAAGCAGCACCGCGCCGCCGATGATCGCGTCGCCGATGTTGAGCTGCAATCCCCACAGCATTGCCGGGTCGCCGCGCGCGATGATCGCCAGCACGCCGGTGAGCGAGATCAGCACACCCGCGATCTGGCGCAGGCTGGTGCGGTCGCCCATCACCAACGCACCAACGACGAGAACCAGCGCCGGCAGCGCCGACTGGATCAGCATCGAATTGAGCGCGGTGGTGCTTTGCAGGCCGGTGTAGAGCAGGATGTTGAACGACCCGATCGCCAATGCGCCGAGCAGCGCGACGATCGGCCAGTTCGCGCGCAGCACCGACCAGTCGCGTTTCAGATGCGGCCAGGCGAGCGGCAACAACAGTAAAAGCGCAAAAGTCCAGCGCCAGAAAGACAAGGCGGCGGGCGGCACCAGGTCGCGCGCCGCGCGCCCGACGATCGAATTCCCCGCCCAGAACAGAGCGGTTACGGTCAGCAGCGGATAGGCCCGCGACCAAAGCGCCGCAGCCGGCCCACCATCCCTTCGCATCGCGTTTCCGACCCTGTCTTCGTCCAAAATTAGCCGCCCCGGCTTTCACCCGGGCGGCAGAAGATATCGGACGCGCGCCTCCTGTCTAGGTGAAGTCGAGCTGGACGATGTCGCTCGGCGTCGCGCGGCAATACATTTCGATCTGCTTGGCGCCGTCGGGATAGGTCGCGGTCATCGTCGCGCGGATGCGCCAGCCGCCATTGCCCTGTTCGAGCGAGATCAGCTTGTCGTAGGACAGCCGGGTGCCGCCGGTGACGCCGATCTGCCGCGCCGCATCGGTCATGCAATTCTGCACCGACGGCCGCGCCGCGCTCGGCAGCGCGGAGAGGTTGGCGCTCAGCGTTGCCGGCGGACCGGCCGGATAGGTCGGCGTTGCCGTATCCACGGGCGTCGTCGTCTGCTCGGTCGCCGCCTTCTTTTTCTTCTGGCTCGCCAGCAAGGCGATCAGGCCGCCCGCGACGACGATGCCGCCGATGATGAGTCCGGTGCTCGGCCCCTTGTCCTTGTCCTTTTCGGGCGGACGGACGTTCCGGTAGCCATAGCCGAACTCGGCGCGGCAGCCCTTGTCCACCCAGATATAATCGCTGGTGTAACCCCATTGGCGCCCGGCGTTGCACTTGCCGCCGAACCTGTTCAGCAACTCGACCCGGTCGTTGGTCCGAACGTTGCACTGTTCGTAGCGATTGCTACGCGACTCGCAGCGCAGCGTCCCCGCATAATCGTCGACCGGCTGCGGCAGCGGAGTCGGATAGCCGCCATCATTGGCATAGCCATACGCGAATTCGGCGCGGCAGCCGCCCGACACCCAGATCTGGTTGGCAGTGAAGCCCCAGTCGCGCCCCTTCGAACAGCGCCCGCCGATCACGCGCTGCAGGTCGACGCGATTGCCGGTGCGCACATTGCAGCGCTGCATGTTGTTGTTTCGCGACTCGCAGCGGATCGTTCCCTGATACCCATAGCCATTTCCGGGACGCGGCGGCTGGATTTGCGGCCCGCCCGGATAAGGCGGCACCGGACGCGGTGGCTGGATCTGGGGGCCGCCCGGCGGCGGATAGGGCAGCGTCGTCGCTTGCGGCATCGCCGGGACGGCAAGCTGGCTGGCGATCAACGTGGCCGTAGTGATGATCGTGACGACATTATTCCGCATGACCTTACTCCCCTGTGAAAAGTCGTTTCCGCTTACGCTTGCCCTGGTTCGACGAAATATTGACCTGAATAGTTTCATATTTCGGACCGGAAAGCCACGGCGAAAGCCCGTTGTCATCGGGGACGACTTAACCATGGTGCGACTTCGCTTGTTCCGCCGGATCTATTGGCTTTCGCGCCGGATCGCGCCACCGCAACAGGAGAGCCAAGGGCAAAGCAGCTTATCTTCCACAGTCACCTGCCCAGCGCCGCTTGCGCGGCATCGCGCATGCGCTAAAGACAGCCGATGGATCAGATCGTCATTCGCGGCGGCCAGCGACTCAAGGGCCGAATCCCCATCTCCGGCGCGAAGAATGCGGCGCTCACTTTGCTGCCCTGCGCGCTGCTTACCGACGAGCCGCTGACGCTGCGCAACCTGCCGCGGCTCGCCGATGTCGACGGGTTCGGGCACCTGCTCAACCAGCTCGGCTGCTCGACGACGATCGAGGGATCGCGCCCCGAGGATTTCGGCCGCGTGATGACCGCGCGCACGACGACGCTGACCTCGACCGTCGCGCCCTATGACATCGTGCGCAAGATGCGCGCGTCGATCCTCGTACTCGGCCCGCTGCTAGCGCGCGCGGGCGAGGCGACGGTGTCGCTGCCCGGCGGCTGCGCGATCGGCAATCGCCCGATCGACCTCCACCTGAAAGCATTGGAAGCCTTTGGCGCCGAGATCGAGCTCGCCTCGGGCTATGTGAAGGCGAGCGCGCCGGGCCGCGGACGCCTGCCCGGCGGCAAATTCACCTTCCCCGTCGTCTCGGTCGGCGCGACCGAAAATGCGCTGATGGCCGCGGTGCTCGCGAAGGGCACTTGCGTCCTCGAAAATGCGGCGCGCGAGCCCGAGATCGTCGACCTCTGCAACTGCCTCGTCGCGATGGGCGCGCATATCGACGGCATCGGCACCGAAACGCTGACGATCGAAGGCGTCGACCGGCTGCACGGCGCGACCTATCGCGTGATGGCCGACCGGATCGAGGCGGGCAGCTATGCCTGCGCCGCCGTCATCACCGAGGGAGACGTCGAACTGGTCGGCGCGAAGGCCGACGAGATGGAAGCGACGCTCGCCGCGCTTCGCCAGGCCGGCGCGACAGTCGAGGAAACCAAGGGCGGCATCCGCGTCGCCATGTCGGGCCGCGCCGAACCCGTCACGCTGTCGACCGCGCCCTACCCGGGTTTCGCGACCGACATGCAGGCGCAGTTCATGGCGATGGCGACGCTCGGCAAGGGCGCCTCGCTATTCACCGAAACCATCTTCGAGAACCGCTATATGCACGTCCCCGAACTGGCACGCATGGGCTGCGACATCGACGTGCGCGGCCGCAGCGCGGTGGTGCGCGGGGTCGATCAGCTGGTCGGAGCGCCCGTGATGGCGACCGACTTGCGCGCCTCGATGAGCCTGATCATCGCCGGCCTCGCCGCGCAGGGCACGACCGAGGTCAACCGCGTCTATCACCTCGACCGCGGTTATGAGCGGCTCGAGGAGAAATTGCAGGCGGTCGGCGCCGATATCGAGCGGATCAGCGCGGGGTAAGCCGCTCCGCGCGGCCGTAGGTGCCGCGCACGTCGCGTTTGATCCAGTCGGCGAGCAGTTTCAGATAGCCGTCGGTGATGCGCGTGATCTGGCGTTCGCCGTTGGCTTCGGTGGTGAATTCCCACATGCCGTGGTCGGTCTGCGGAAAGAGATAGACGTCGACGGGCTTGCCCGCTTTGGCGAGCCCGAGCAGCGCGCCGCGCGTCGTTTCGATCGGCGCCTCGCGATCTTCGCCCGCGAGCACCCAGAGCAGCGGCGCGTCGAGTTTCTTCAGCGCCGCAAGCGCGTCATAATTCCAGATGAGTTCGAGATTGTCGAAACGCGCGCGCCCGACCCGGCGCAGCTCGCCGTTGGACATCCGCGCGATCGCGCCGCTATGTTCGCCCGCGATCTTCGCCGCCCACGGCTGGCCCGCCATCTCGACGCGCACCGCGTCGAGTTCGGTGTAGCCTTCGGCGAAACCGGACAGCAGCAGCTTGCCGGTCGCGTCCGACAATCGCCCGACGAGCGCCTCGGCGTCGCGGCCAAGCCCCGCCGCGCGGACCTCCGACACCATCTGCTCGCGGTCTTCCTCGATCGGCGAGGCGACGAGGCCGAAACCGATCGCGACGAAATCGGCCTTCGTCCGCGTCGCGGCGAGCGGCGCGACCCAGCCGCCCTGGCTGCCGCCAAAGAAGCCCGCGCGACCGTGACGGCCCGCCGTCATGCTGCGCGCCCGCCCCAGCGCGTGCGCCGCATCCTCGGCAAGCAGTTCGAAATTCTGCGTATATTCGCCTTCGGAGCCGCCGGTGCCGCGCTTGTCGTAGACGAAGACCGAAATCCCCTGCGCTGCCATCGCATAGCCATAGACGCCGCCGATCGGCGAGGTGCGTTCGGATCCGTGCACCATCACGACGAGCGGCCGCTTGGCGTCGTTGCCCGGTGGTTCAATCAGCACACCGGTCATCTTCGTGCCGACACTGTCGAAGGTCGCGGGGGTTTCGCGAAAGGCGATCGGTGCCCAGCGCTTGTCGCCGACGGCCACGTCGCCCGTTCCGCATGTCAGCGGCACGTCGGCATCGGTGGTCGCGCCGCGGCGGCCGTCGCGGAACATATAGCGCAGCCCCGGCGCCGCGACCGCGGGCGACTTCACCAGCACGACGAAATCGCCGTCGGGGGCGGCATAGGTGCCGGGTGTGCAGGCGGTCTGCGCAAAGGCGGGTGCTGCCGGAAGCGTAGCGAGAAGGAGAAGGGTGCCGAGGAGATGTTTCATGGGAGCGTCCTACTGAAACAACACACCAATGGCAACTAGCTCTCGGGCTCGACCGGGACCGAAACCATATTGCCGCTGACCGACGGCCGATCGGGCCGCTTCGCGACGGCAATCACCAGCCCGATGAGCGCGACGACACCGCCCGTGATCGACAGCGTCGCCCAGCGATAGCCCTCGAACGCGGTCGAAAAGCCCATCGCGATGATCGGAATCAGCACGCTCGACCACGCCGCCTGTCCCGGCCCGACCGCGCGAATGATGTTGAAATAGAGCGGGAAGGTCACCGCGCTGGCGATCACGCCGAGATAGAGGACGCCGCCGATGTAGGTCGCGGTCGGCTCGATCACCGGCGGACCGGTGGTGATCCACGCATAGCTGCCGTCGGCGAGCGCGCCGAAGAGCATCGCCCACGCGATCATCACCACCATCGACTGCGCGCGCGCAATGCGCGTTCCCTGCATGACGTTGGCGGTCGACGCGCTCATCACCCCGGCGAGGGTCAGTATCGTGCCGAGCAGCACCTCGCCCGCGCCGACCGCGGCCGCGCGATACTCGTGAAGGATCATCAGCCCGACGCCGACAATCGCAATCCCCGCTCCCGCAAGGAAGCGCCCTTCGAGCGGGGTCTTGAGGAAGGCACGGCCGAGCAGCGTGTTGGGTACGATCAGCAGCGCGAACAGCACCGCGACAAGGCCCGAAGTAATGTGCTGCTCGGCGCGGTAGACGAAGTTGAAGTTGAAGGCGAACTGCGCGATGCCGAGCGCAACCGCAAAGAGCATTGCGCGCGGCGCGAGCAGAAGCGGTTCGCGGCGGATCGCGGCAAAGGCGAACATCGCGATCGCCGCGACCGCGAAACGATAGGTCACCGACCAGCTGGGGGGGACCACGCCGAGCTGCCCGGTGATGACAATCCAGGTCGAGCCCCAGATCAAAGTCACCAGCATGAAGGGCAGCAGGACGCGCGGGCTGAGCAGCGTGGGTGGCTGCTCGCTACTCACAATGCGCCGATCGCGGCCGCCAGCGGTGCGACCGCCTCGGCATCCTGATCCCAGCTGACGACGAGGCGCGCCGCGCCTTCACCCCAGTCGTAGAAGTCGAACCCGGCCGCGCGCAATTTGGCGGCCTCCTCGGCGGTGAGGCGCACGAACAGCTCGTTCGCCTCGACGGGGTGCATCAAGCGCTCGCCGCACGCGGCCGCGAGCTTGGCGGCACCGGCGTTGGCGGCGCGCGCGTTGGCGAGCCACAGGTCGTTCGCGAGCATGGCGCGGATCTGTGCCGCGACGAACCGCCCCTTGCTGAGCAAATGGCCGCCGCGCTTCTTGAGTTCGCGCACCCCGGCCCCGCCGCTGCCGCCGAAAAAGACGATCGCCTCGGCCATCATCGCGCCGTTCTTGGTGAAACCGAACGACAGCGCATCGACCCCCGCCCGCCACGTCACATCGGCGGGCGCGCAGCCGAGGAAAGCGACGGCATTGGCGAAGCGCGCGCCGTCCATGTGGAGTTTCATGCCCGCGCCCTTGGCGATCTCGCTGATCGCGCCGATTTCTTCGGCGCGCCAGGCAAGGCCATATTCGGTCGCGTTGGTGATGCTGACCGCCGCGGGCTGTACCTGATGCACATCCTGCCGAATGCCGGCGATGCGGGTTTTCAGGGCTTCGGTATCGATCTTCGCGCCGCGTCCGGGGAGCGGCATCAGCTTGGCGCCGCCCGAATAGAAGGTCGGCGCGCCGCATTCGTCGACTTCGATATGCGCTTCCTCGTAACAGAGGATGCCCTGCCAAGGCCGCACGAAATGCGCGAGGATGATGCTGTTCGCCGCGGTCCCGGTCGGGATCCAGACGACTTCGCATGTCGTCTCGAAAAGCTCCGAGAATGTCGCGTCGAGCGACTGGCTGAGCGCATCGCCGTCATAGGCGGTGTCGACCTGGTTCGCGGCCGCCATCGCCTCCATCACCACGGGATGGACGGTCGCGGCATTGTCGGAGAAAAAGCGGGTCGCAGTCATGGACCGCGCCTTAGCGCAGGTGCGGGCCGCTTGCTAACCCCTCATTTCTGTTGCGCTTCACCGGATACGTCTGCGGCCTCGGCCGGCGTCGATCCGCGCGCGAGGCTCGCGCCGCCGGCGACACCGAGGCCGCCCGCCATGCCCATTCCGCCGCCTCCTCCGCCGCCGCGCCCGCCGCCAGCGCCGCCGCGCGCTTCGCTGCCGCGGCCGCCGCTCTTGCCGCCGCTGCCCGACGGACGCGTCGGACCCTGCGCGGGGATGATAACGTCGGCGGGGACCGGATCGAGGTCGAGCGCCTTGCGGATGAAATCGCGCAGTTCGACGACGAGTTCGTGGACATGCACCGGCCGCCCCTCGGCAAGCTCCTGCGCCGCGCGGCTGGCGAGCCGCACCTGCGTTTCGGTGCCGAGCAGAATGATGTCGGAGAGCGCGGCCTCGACGGCGTCGCGAATGCGGCGCGGGCGATCCGATTCGCCGGGTTCGTCATCCTCCGGCGCCGCCTCGTCGGACAGGTCGATCGCGGGCTCCACTTTCGTCTCGCCCGCCTGACGCCTGATGTCGCGAAGATGGCGCGGATCGACCATCAGATCGCCGGTAAACGACCCGCCGAGCGTCTTGTACGCCGCCATCAGCGTGCGCAGCCGCTCGTTGATCTGGCGGTTCATCCGTTCACGGCGCTGCTGGATCGTCATCATCACCATCAGCCGGATGCCGACGCCGATCAGCGTGACGAGCGCGAGGCCGAGCAGCGTCGTTCCGATGCTTTGCCACGATGAGAAGTCGAAGAAGCGCATGCTACCGAATGTGCCGACGATCACCCGCGGGCGCCACCGATTTTCTGCCCGGCGCCGCGTCGCCGTTCATCGGCGTCAAAATCAGATGCCGAGGCCGTCCGAGCAGTCGAATGCCGAGGCGAGCTTTTCGCGGAAACCGGTGGTGTCCGATCCCGCGTCGACGAGCACCGCATCGCCCGCATCGAGCCGCTCGTGAAGTGCGATCGTCAGCGAGTCTTCGCTGAACAGATCGCCGACGAAACGATTGTGCGCCACGAAACGAAGCCGCTGCGGCGAGGATTCGATCACGACCGCGCGCCACGCGGGGCCATAGCTCGACTTCGCCCACAGCTTCGCGCCCAAAGGCAGCGCGCGCGTCGGTTTGCCGGTGACGACCGCGACATTGATCATCGTGCGGTCGGCCTCGTTGAACGCTTGGCGAATCTCGATCGAACCGGTGCCGAAGCGCGCGACACATTCACCCGCGGTGCGGTTCACATAGCCGAGATCAACATAAGAGGCGTCGTTGAACGCGGGCGTCAAGCCGGCGGCGGCCAGCAAAAGCGAGAACATGGACCAAGGCTCCTGTCGCAGCCGGGTCCGTGCCCGGCCGCCTTATTGACCCTGTTTCGCGAGCAATTTCAAGCGCAAGGCGTTCAATTTGATGAAGCCCGCCGCATCCTTCTGATCATAGGCGCCGGCATCGTCCTCGAACGTCACATGGCGTTCGCTGTACAGGCTGAGCGGCGACTTGCGGCCGACGACGCTGGCGTTGCCCTTGTAGAGCTTGAGGCGGACGGTGCCGGTGACATTCGCCTGGCTGTGGTCGATCGCCGCCTGCAGCATCTCGCGCTCGGGCGCGAACCAGAAGCCGTTGTAGATGAGCTCGGCATATTTCGGCATCAGCTCGTCCTTGAGGTGCGCCGCGCCGCGGTCGAGCGTGATGCTTTCGATGCCGCGATGCGCCCGCGCATAGATTTCGCCGCCGGGCGTTTCGTACATGCCGCGCGACTTCATGCCGACGAAGCGGTTCTCGACGAGATCGAGGCGGCCGATGCCATGCTTGCGGCCGAGGTCGTTCAATGCCGCGAGCAAGGTCGCGGGCGACATCGCCTGCCCATTCAGCGCGACGCCGTCGCCGCGCTCGAAATCGATCGTGATATATTCGGGCGTGTCGGGCGCGTCCTCGGGATTGACCGTGCGCGAATAGACATAGTCGGGGGTTTCTTCCCAAGGATCCTCGAGCACCTTGCCCTCCGAAGAGGTGTGGAGGAGGTTCGCGTCGGTCGAGAACGGGCTTTCGCCGCGCTTGTCCTTCGGCACGGGGATCTGGTTCTTTTCGGCGAAGTCGATCAGCGCGGTGCGGCTGGTCAGGTCCCATTCGCGCCACGGCGCGATCACCTTGATGTCGGGGTTCAGCGCATAGGCGCTGAGCTCGAAGCGGACCTGATCATTGCCCTTGCCCGTCGCGCCGTGCGCGACCGCGTCGGCGCCGGTTTCCTTGGCGATCTCGATGAGACGCTTTGAAATCAACGGGCGTGCGATCGAGGTGCCGAGCAGATAGTCGCCCTCGTAGCGGGCATTGGCGCGCATCATCGGGAAGACGAAATCGCGGACGAATTCTTCGCGCACATCGTCGATATAGATATGTTCGGGCTTCACGCCCATCAGCTCGGCCTTGGCGCGCGCGGGCTCGATCTCTTCGCCCTGCCCGAGGTCGGCGGTAAAGGTCACGACCTCGCAGCCATAGGTGACCTGCAGCCACTTCAGGATGACGCTGGTATCGAGGCCGCCCGAATAGGCGAGGACGACGCGCTTGAAGGACTCGGACATGATGGCACCTTTGGCGAGGGAAAGACGCGGGCGCCGCTAGCAGTCCGCCGCCAAAGGTGCAACCGGCTTGGCCCTCCTCAGGCGACGCGCGTCCAGTCCATGAACCAGTTGTCGTCCCACGTCTTGCCGCCGTCGCGCGAGGTGCCCTGGAACCAGCGGCAGCTTTTCGCCGTGATCCGGTCCCACACGCCGCGATAAAGTTCGGCCCCCTTTTCGCCCTCGCTTTCGGACAGGAAGGTTCCGACGCCGTCCTCGAATATGCCGAGCTCGCCCGGCACCGCGACGACGCCCGACTTGGCGTTGACGAAATGATCGGACCAGATCTTCTTTTCGACGTCGAGCAGGCGGAGGCCCATGCCCGAAAAGCCGCGCGCCGGGATGCGCAGTTCCTCGACGCTCGCGATACCGCCGAGAATGCCGACGACAGTGGCTTCGGCAGGGAATTCGATCCACTTTTCGCCTTCGCGGAATTTGTTGTGGATGCGCCATTCGCCAGTGAGAAAATCGAAATCGCCGGGCTTGCCGACGGGGGCGGGATTGATCGCGGCGGCGAAGGCAATGGGGGTGAGACGGGACATAAGGGCTCCTACGGAAAGGGCGATGATGGTGCGTCGTTCGATGTGGGTCATGACTTGCTCCCTTCGTGACGCATTTGCCCTACGCGCCCCATCCTGACATTTTCTGTCAGCTATTTTCTGCTACAGCGAAAAAATGCGCGCGAGCCGCCTCCTCTCGATCCTGATGCTGCTGCAATTGCGCGGACGGCTGACCGCGGCTGATCTCGCGGCCGAGTTCGAAGTGTCCGAACGCACGATCTACCGCGACATCGACGCGCTCTCCGCAGCGGGTGTGCCCGTCTATGGCGACCGCGGGCCCGGCGGCGGGTTCGAGTTGCTGGGCGGCTATCGCACGCGCCTCACCGGGCTATCGGCCGGTGAGGCCGAGGCGATGGCGATGATCGGCCTTCCCGGCCCGGCGGCGGAGCTGGGGATCGGTGCCGCAGCAAACGCCGCGCGCAACAAATTGCTCGTCGCGCTCCCCGGCGGCGGCGGCGCGCTCGCCGACCGGATGGCGGCGCGCTTCCACCTCGACGCGGTCGACTGGTATCGCAGCGGCGAAGCCTTGCCGCACCTTCCCGCGATCGCGCGCGCGGTACTCGATCAGCAGGCGCTGACGATGCGCTACGAAAGCTGGCAGGACGTGCGCGACTGGACGGTCGAGCCGCTCGGCCTCGTGCTGAAAGCCGGCATCTGGTATCTCGCAGCGCGCGGGGGCGGAAAGATCCGCATCTTCCGGATCGCGAATATCGACGAGCTAACAGTCGGCGATACGTCCTTCGAGCGCCCTGCCGATTTCCATCTCGCAAGCTGGTGGCAGGCCGAACAGGTGCGGTTCGAGGCCGAACTGTTCGGGGCGACCGCGACCGTCCGTGCCTCGCCCGATGGCTGCAAACGGCTCACCGCGCAGTCGCCGCGCGGCGCCGAAGCGGTCGCGCGGGCAGGCGTACCCGCCATCGATGGCTGGCGCGAAATGACGATGCGGGTCGAGGACAGCGATCATGGCGCACGCGACATGCTCGCGCTCGGCGCCGAGGTCGAAGTGATCTCGCCCTTCAGCTTCCGCCGCCGTATCGCTGCGCTCGCCTGCGCGATCGCCGCACGGCACGGCTGATTGGCTTCGCCCTCCCGAAACGCTATCCTCGCGGCAGGGAGACAGGCCATGGGCAAAACCGAGATCAAGACCAAAGCCACCGAGGTTGCCGTCGCCGATTTCATCGCCGACGTCCCCGACGCGCGCCGCCGCGAGGAAGCCGAGGCGATCGACGCGATGCACCGCCGCGTCACCGGGCTCGATCCGAAAATGTGGGGGCCGTCGATCATCGGCTATGGCAGCTACGACTATCTATACGACAGCGGCCGTTCGGGGACGATGTGCCGTGCCGGGTTCAGCCCGCGCAAGGCCGCGATGACGCTCTATCTGATGGGCCATTACGGCGACCGCCAGCCCGAAGCAGACGCGCTGCTCGCCAAGCTGGGCAAATATAAGAACGGCAAATCGTGCCTCTACATCAACAAGCTCGCCGACGTGGACCTGGCGGTTCTCGAAAAGCTCGTCGTGCTGAGCTGGGACGTGATGAACGAAAGATATCCGGATTGACGGCGATCAGGGCAGCACGCCCCGTAAATCCTTGAAGCTGCGAACTGGGCGAGGCCGCTTCTTGTCTCCCCATATCGCGACGCTGCCGACAAGCAGCAATAGGCTAAAGCCCCCGGTGATGCAGGCAAAGACGATATCGCTCGTCCTCGTCGAGCCGTAAATCTTCAGCGAGTCGTAGCCGGCGTAGGCGATCAGCAGGGCCATCGCGACCATGAACACCGAATATAAGGCGGCTTCCCAAACTTGCTGCCCGCGCTCGACCCGGTCGAACCGCCCGACGCGCTTCATCCCTCGCGCGATTTCGAGGATGAGATCGCGATAGCTGACGTTCCCGAGGGATTTCGGGACCAGCACGAACTTTCGCCCGTCGTCGCACCAGATCAGGCAGCGAAAGGAATCGAGCCAGCGGAATTTGCCTTCGTCGAGACTCGCGCGGATTCGACGAATATCGGTGAGCGGAATTTCGGCGCGCCCGCGCCGCGAACCGGTCAGGACCAGCGCCGGCGAGTCGCCTGCTGCGACTTCCGCGTCGACCCACAAGCCTTTCAGACCTTCGCGGCGCAGCGCCCAGCAATTCCTGATCCGGTGAACCCCAATCCGGTCACGCCCGGCGCCCATGTCTTCGTCAGCCATTCCGCCCTCCTTCGGGCCGGTCCCATGGGGAATTATGACGGCGGCGACTGTGTTTGATGTCACACCCAGCGTGCGCCAAAATCCTCCTCCGTCGCCGCGATATAATCGCGCGTCAGCGGCAGCGCGTGGCGGCTGCGCGCGAACTGGATCTGATAATTCCCCATCCCGCCGCTTTCGAAAGCCGAGGTCGCGCCCGCGAGATAGAAGGTCCACATACGAAAGAAACGCTCGCCCATCATGGCGACGATCTCGGCCTCGTGTGCGAGCGTTCGCGCATACCATTGGCGCAAGGTCAGCGCGTAATGCAGCCGCAGCGTCTCGATGTCGGTGGCGATCAGCCGGCTCTTCTCGCTCGCCGCCAGCGTCTCGCTCAGCGCGGGGATATAGCCGCCGGGGAAGATATATTTGCGCGTGAAGGCGTCGGTCGCCCCCGGTCTGCCGAAGCGGCCGATCGTGTGGAGCAGCATCACCCCGTCGGCGGTCATGAGGTTGGCAGCGGCGCGAAAGAAGGTTTCGAAATTGGGCGCGCCGACATGCTCGAACATGCCGACCGAGACGATGCGGTCGAAACGCCCCGGCTCGCGCGCGGCGAGGTCGCGATAGTCAACCAGTTCGAATTTGACGCGGTCGGCGACCCCCGCCGCTTCGGCGCGCTGGCGCGCGAGAGCGAACTGCTCCTCCGATAGCGTGATCCCGAGCACTTCGACCTGCTCGAGCTTCGCCAGCGTAATCGCCATCCCGCCCCAGCCGCAACCGATGTCGAGCACGCGTTGCCCCGGTTTGAGCGCGAGCTTGGCGGCGATATGCGTCTTCTTTGCGACCTGCGCTTCCTCCAGCGTCATGTCCGGGCGCGGCCAGTAGGCGCAGCTATATTGCATGTCGTCGTCGAGGAAGAGGCGATAGAGGTCGTTGCCGATGTCATAGTGATGCCTGACGTTGGCGCGCGACCGGCGCTGGCGGTTGATCGACCCGATCCGCGTTTTCACCCAGTCGGCGCGCTGGCCCAGCCAGGTCTTGTCCTTGAGCGCGGCGCCGCGATCCCATGGCGTGTTCATGCGGATCAGGCCGATCAGGTCCATGATGTCGCCGCCCTCGATCCGCATGTCGCCGTCCATGAAGGATTCGGCGGCGCCAAGCCGGGGATCGAGGATGATCCGGCGCATCCCGGCGCGGGTCTTGAAGCGAAGGACGAGCTCGGGAAATCCCGGTGTCGGCGTGCCGAAACGCTCCTCGGCGCCGTCGGGTGCAATGACGGTCAGCCGCCCCTGACGCACCACGCGGGAAAGAAACGGAGCTAGGATCGACATGTCTGCAACGCCAAAAACCTCCATCGCGTCAAATGGTTGCCGTCAGATCCCGGCATACCATTCATAATCGATCCGGTCTTCCCAATAGCCGCCCTTGCCCGCGCCGATCTGATCGAGGCTGGCGACCGCCTCGATCGCGTTCACATATTTGGCGTGCTTGTAGCCGAGCTGGCGCTCGATCCGCAGGCGCAGCGGCGCGCCATTGGCGATTGGGAGCAGTTTATCGTTAAGCGCCCACGCCATGATCGTCTGCGGATGCAGCGCGTCGACCATGTCGCAGCTTTCATAATAGAGCGCATCGCCGAGCCGATCGGCGCAGCGGAAGACGATATAGCGCGCGCTGTCGCGCACCCCCGCCGCGGCGAGGATATCGCTCAGCTGCGGGCCGGTCCATTGCCCGATCGCGCTCCACCCCTCGACGCAGTCATGGCGCGTGATCTGCGTACGCTGCGGCATCGTGCGGATGTCGACCATCGACAGCGACAGCGGTCGCGCAACGAGCCCCGTCACCTTGACGCGCCAATCGGCAAAGCCGCTCGACGCGTGCGCGGCATAGGCAGCGCCCGCGGGCAGGCGCGTACCGTTGGGACGGAAATAGGGCGACAGGTCGCTTTTGCCGAACTCGCGCGCGAGCGCATTGCGATCGATCAGCGCGCGCTGGCTGGCGCGGTTCATCTCCTCGCCCATCGACAGGATCTTGCGTACCGCGGGCGCGTCGTTGATCGCGTCGCATCCCGATAGCAACGGCAACGCACCCGCTGCGGCAACCAGTCCGCCGGCGCGCGCAATGAGTTGACGCCGCGGCAGGACGATCTCGCTCATGCGCGCTCCCCCCTCTCGGGCGGCAGGCGGAACCAGCCGGTGACCATCGAGCGGACCTCGTTGATCGGTCCCGCCAGCAGCACCATCGCGATATGGACGAGGAAGAAGGCGACGAGCGCCCAGGCGGCGATGAAGTGGATCGAGCGCGCCGACTGCCGCCCGCCGAAAACATCGAGGAGCCACGGCCACGCGGCGTTCATCCCCGGCGACATGGTGAGGCCGGTCGCGATCATCAGCGGCAGCAGGACAAAGATCACCCCGATGTAACTGAGCTTCTGAAGGATGCCGTAGCGCGCCGCCGCCTCGCCGCGTGGAAAGCGCACCCGCGCATGCTCTTTCACATCGTGCCAGATATGGCGAGGCGACCATTCGGCGCGGCGTATGTGCAGATCCTTGCGCAAATGCCCGCCCAGCAGCGTCCAGACCATGTAGAGCGTCAGCCCGATTGACAGCACCCACGCGAACAGCAGATGCCAACGCCGCCCGTCGGCCAGGCTGTAGCTGGTCGGAATCGTCGCCCAGCCCGGAAAAGCCCATGTCTTTTGGACGCCTTCCGCATCGGTCCAGCGGCCAAGCACGCCCGTTGTCTCGACCCGATAATCGCCGATGCGCAAATAGCCGCTGTCCGGTGTCGAACCGATCACCAGCCAGGCGCGGTCGAAATTCGCACCATATTCGCCCCAATAGAGCCGCGGATGCGCATTGAAGATCATCAGCCCGCTCATCAGGAGGATGAGCAAGGTGACGGCATTTACCCAATGCCAGATACGCGCGGGCAATCGGTGGCGATAGACGCGCAGCGGCGCCGGCTGGGTGGGAGCGACGGGAGTTTCAGCCTCGGCCATGATCCCGGTTCGCTCCTTTTCTGCTTCCGGTTACGCGACGGCCTTCGCTGCATATTCCTCGCGATACTGGCTCCGCAAGCTGACCTTGTCGATCTTTTCGCTGCCAAGCTTGGGCAGCGCATCGTTCGACATCCAGATCTGGCACGGCACCTTGTACGGCGCGAGCCGCGCGGTGAGGAAGGAAACGAGGTCTTCGGCGGTCACGCTGCTGCCCGGCTTCGTCCACACGACCGCGCCGACGCACTCGCCGAGGCGCTCGTCAGGCAAGCCGAACACCGCGCATTCGTTGACCTCGGCATGCTCGTAGATCGCCGCCTCAACTTCCTGACAGCTGATATTCTCGCCGCCGCGGATGATGATGTCCTTCTTGCGATCGACGATGAACAGATAGCCGTCCTCGTCGAGATAACCGAGGTCGCCCGAGCGGAAATAGCCATTGTCGAAGAAGGCCGCCTTCGTTGCGGCTTCATTGTTCCAATAGCCCTCGAAATTGCACACCGAGCGGATGCAGACTTCGCCGACGCCGCCTTGGGCAACCGGCTCGCCATTGTCGTCGAGGATCGCAAGATCGACGAGCGGCTTCGACGCCGGGCCGGTCGACATCGGTTTCGCAACATAATTTTCGTTGATGATGCCGCAGCCGACCGCGTTGGTTTCGGTGAGACCGTAACCGAGCAAAGGCTTCGCCTCGCCCATCTCCGACGCAAGGCGCCGCACATGTTCGGGCGGGCGCGGCGCGCCGCCGCCGGCGTAGCTTTTGCACGTCGAGAGGTCGTAATTCTTGCGGTTCGGGCTGACGAGGATTTCATAGCTCATCAGCGGGACGCCGACGAAATAATTGCATTGCTCGTCCTGGATCAGCCGCATCGCCTCGTCGGCGTTCCACTTGGGCATCAGCACCAGTTTGCGGCCGAGAGCGAAGCTTTGCAGGAAGACGGGGATTTCGGCGGTGACGTGGAACAACGGCGTGCAAATCAGCGTCGCGGGCTGGATGTCCGACATCTGGCCGTCTTCGGTCAAGAGGTGAACGATGCTCGCGGTCTGCGTGACATAGTTGAAGATCGCCTGGCACACCGCCTCGTGGCGCGAATACGCGCCCTTCGACTGGCCGGTCGAGCCCGAGGTGAAGAGGATGGTCGCGAGATCCTGCCCGGTCAGCGTCGGCAGCACGGTGGCGGCGCTGCCGCCCGCACCGGTGATCGGCGCGATTGCCTGATCGATCGGCTGGGTTAGGTCGAGCGTGATGACTTTCGCGCCGTGCTCGACCTCTTCGAGCCGCGCCGCGCGCTGGACGTCGGCGATGACCAGCTTCGCTTCGCTGTCGAGGATGCCCGCGGCGAGTTCGCCGCCCTGCCACCAGCCGTTGAGCAGCGTAGCGCAGCCGCCCGCCATCAAAATGCCGATATAGGCGACGCACCACGCATTAGCGTTACGCATCGCAAGCCCGACGCGGTCGCCGCGCTGGACGCCATGGCCTTCGGCCAGCCCCGCCGCGACCTGGCGCGCCGCCATATAGACCTGCTTGAACGACAGCCGCTCATCGCCTTCGACGAGGAAGGTCGCATCGCCGTGCTGCGCGGCAAAAAACGCCACATAATCGGCAAGGTTGGTCGGCGCGTTGGAGATGAAGGGAAGCTGGTGGCCGAAACGTTCGACGGACCCGAGCTGGATCGGTCCGCCCGGACCGGTGATCAGATTATAGGCGGCTTCCAGGCGCAAATCGAGCGCAGATGGCATCTTCTATCTCTCCTCTTGGTCTCGCTCGCCTAACCCCTTATGGGGAGGCCTCTCCTGGGGAAGGACAGCGCGACGATATGTTTCTTTTTGCAACCTTAGCCGAAGCAACGCAATATGTGAACTTTCACGATCTCATGGGTGAGAACTCCGAGATCGCGTTCAGCGTCTTCGGCCTGCCGATCCGCTGGTACGCGCTCGCCTATCTCGCCGGGATTTTCGTCGGTTACTGGTATCTGCTCAGGCTGATCGCGCAGCCCGGCGCCCCGATGGCGCGGCGCCACGCCGACGACATGATCTTCTATGCGATGCTCGGGATCATCCTCGGCGGCCGGCTCGGCTATGTGCTGTTCTACAACCTCGGCAATTATCTCGAGAAGCCGCTCGAAATCTTCAAGCTCTGGGATGGCGGCATGTCGCTCCATGGCGGCGTGATCGGCGTGCTGATCGCGATCTGGTATGTGACGCGCAAGGAAAAGCTCAGCTTTCTGCGCTTCTGCGACTATGTCGCGTGCGTCGTTCCCTTCGGGCTCTTCTTCGGCCGCCTCGCCAATTTCGTGAATGGCGAGCTGTGGGGCCGCGCGACCACCGTCCCCTGGGCGATCATCTTCCCTGACAGCGGCACGATGGACCCGCGCCACCCGAGCCAGCTTTACGAGGCCGGGCTCGAAGGCCTGCTGATGATGGCAGTCCTCGCCTTCTTCTTCTGGCGCACCGATGCGCGCTACAAGCCCGGATTTCTGTTCGGCATGGCAGCGATCATCTATGGCCTCAGCCGCTTTGCGGTCGAGTTCGTCCGCGAACCCGATGTCCAGCTCGGCACGCTGTCGTGGGGACTGACGATGGGGCAGACGCTGACCGTGCCGATGCTGCTGATCGGTGTGTGGCTCGTCGCCACCGCGAAGGGCCGCCGCCAGCGGATCGAACCGGTCGCCGGACTCGACAGCGTTGCGTGACGGACCGCCGAACCCCGAGCAGCTGATCGGCGAAATCGCGGCGGCGCGGCCGACGACGATCGCCGACTATATGGCGGCAGCGAACGGCCATTATTACGCGACGCGCGATCCACTCGGCGCCGCGGGCGATTTTACGACGGCGCCCGAAATCAGCCAGATGTTCGGCGAGATGATCGGCGTCTGGATCGCCGACCTCTGGTCGCGCGCGGGCAGCCCGGCGTTTCGTTATATCGAGCTCGGCCCGGGCCGCGGCACGCTCGCCGCCGATGCGCTGCGCGCGATGGCGCGCTTCGGTTGCACACCGCAGGGCGTCCATCTGGTCGAGACGAGCCCGACGCTCCGCGCGGCGCAGCTGGCGCGCCTGCCCGCCGCGATCCATCACGACGATATCGACGACCTGCCGGACGACGGCGCCGCGATCATCGTCGCCAATGAATTTTTCGACGCCCTGCCGGTGCATCAATATATCCGCACCATCGACGGCTGGCGCGAGCGAATGGTCGAACGCACCGACGGAAAGCTGGCCGCGGTGCCGGGCAATGTTCCTGCCGACGACAGCGTCTCCGCGATGCTGCGCACCGGCCGCGTGGGAAGCATCGTCGAGACCGCGCCCGTGTCGGCCGCGATCATGCAGCGTTGCGCTTTTCGCCTCGCGCGCCAGGGCGGCGCGATGCTGGTGATCGACTATGGCTACCAGGGGCCCGCCGCGGGCGACACGCTGCAGGCGGTCAAGGCGCATCAATTCACCGATCCTTTCGCCGATCCGGGCGAGGTCGACCTTACGACGCATGTCGACTTCACCGCGCTTTCCGATGCAGCCAGGCGCGCCGGCGTCGCCATCGCCGGCCCGGTCAGCCAAGGCGCATGGCTTCAGGCGCTCGGCATCGACGCGCGGCTGAAGGCGTTGACGAACGCGGCGCCCGACCGCGCCGGCGAACTCGCGGGCCAACGCGACCGGCTTGTCGAGCCGGACGCGATGGGCGAATTGTTCAAGGTCATGGCTGCCTCCGCCCCCGGCTGGCCGCGACCCGAAGGTTTCGGGGCAAAGGCAGCAGCATGACGACCATCACCCTCGCGCGCGACGAAGATGTCGGCGAACTGACCCTGTTCGCGAGCACATCCTTCACCCACACTTTCGGGCATATCTATGACCCGGCCGACCTCGCGGCCTTCCTCGCCAGCTGGAATCCGCCCGAGCGCCTCCGCGCACAAATCGCCGACCCCGCGTGGGCGATCGCCCTCGCCCACGACGACACCGGTGCGATCACCGGCTTCATCAAGATGGGCCCGATCGATTTCGATCTGCCCGAAGGCCAGCCGCTCGAAGACGCGACCGAGCTCCACCAGCTTTATGTCGGGGAGGCCGCGAAGGGCAAAGGTATCGCGGTGGCGCTGACCGACTGGGGCATCGCATGGGCGCGCGAACGCGCGTCGATCCTCTATCTTTCGGTCTTTACCGAGAACCCCCGCGCGCAGGCCTTTTACCGCCGCTATGGTTTTGTCGATGTCGGCCGCAACGCCTTTCGCGTCGGCAACCATATCGACGAGGACCGCATCTTCCGGCTCGACCTGTGAGCGCGCCCTTTGCGAGCGCGGCAACGCTGGCGGGCGTCGCGCACGGCTTTTTCGGCCGCCGTGGCGGGGTGTCGGCGGGCGAGCTCGCCTCGCTCAACTGCGGCCTCGGTTCGGGTGACGATCCGGCGTTGATCGCCGAGAACCGGCGGCGCGTGGCCGACGCGGTGCTTCCGGGCGCGGCGTTGACCGGGCTGTACCAGGTTCACGGCAATCGCTGCGTTATCGTCGATGGCGACACTGACCTCGCCGCGCGGCCCGAGGCCGATGCGCTCGCGACGCGCACGCCCGGTATCTTGCTCGGCATATTGACCGCCGACTGCGTTCCGGTGCTGTTCGCCGACCGCGAGGCCGGGGTTGTCGGCGCGGCGCATGCGGGGTGGAAGGGCGCCATCGCCGGGATCACCGACGCGACGCTGGGCGCGATGGAGAGCCTCGGCGCCAGCCGCGCCAATATCGCGGTTGCGATCGGGCCGTGCATCGCGCGCGCTTCCTATGAGGTCGATGAAAATTTCGTACAGCGCTTCGTCGCCGAAGATCCGGCGAACGAACGTTTTTTCGCAGCGGGCAAGCCCGGCCATGCGATGTTCGACATCGCCGCCTATGTTGCGGCGCGGCTCGCCGCGGCGGGCGTGACGCGAATTGCCATCGGCGGACAGGACACCTATGCCGAAGGGCAAGATTATTTCAGCTATCGCCGCGCGTGCCATAAGGGAGAGAACTCCTACGGCCGCCAATTGTCGGTGATCGGACTGACGGGAGGATAAGGGGCCGATGACGCGCACGCGCTGGTTGGGGTTGATCGGCGGGCTCGTCGTCTTTTGCATCATGCTTCTGCTCCCGGCACCCGCCGGGATGGAAGTCACCGCATGGCGCGTCGCGGCGCTGACCGTGTTGATGGCGATCTGGTGGATGACCGAGGCGCTGCCGCTCACCGTTACCGCACTCATGCCCTTCCTCACCGTGCCAGCCTTCGGCGTGATGGATGCGAATGCGATCGCGAAGGAATATTATTCGCCGATCCTGTTCCTGATCCTCGGCGGCGCCTTTCTGGCGCTCGCGATCGAGCGCGTCGGGCTGCACCGGCGGCTCGCACTGGCGCTTCTGAAGCGCGCCTCGCCGACCGCGAGCGGCCTACTCTTTGCCTTCATGACGGCGACCGCGCTGCTCAGCATGTTCATTTCGAACACCTCGACCGCGCTGATCATGATCCCGATCGCGCTCGCGGTCGTGCGCGCGGGCGGCGTGCAAGAGGGTGAGACCGGCGGTTTCGCAGGCGCGGTGATGATGGGCATCGCCTTCGCCGCCTCGCTCGGCGGGCTTGGTACGCTTGTCGGCAGCCCGACCAATGCGATCGCCGCGGGGCTGATCGAAAAGGCGCTCGGCCTGCGTATCTCGTTCCTCGACTGGGCGATCTACGGCGTGCCGATCGTGCTGCTCTCAGTCCCGATCGCCATGTGGATTCTCGCGCGCGTCCAGCGGCTGGCCGATCACCCGTTTGACGGCAGTGCGGCGGCAGCGGCGCTCGGCAAGCAGGCAACATGGTCGACCGCCGAGCGCCGCGTCGTCCCGATCTTCCTGATCGTCCTCATCGCGTGGATCGCGCAGCCCTGGCTCGAACCGATGCTGCCCAAGGGCGCGCTGACCGACGGCACGATCGCCGTTGCGGGCAGCCTGTTGCTCTTCATCCTGCCCGATGGCACCGGCCGGCCGCTGCTGCTCTGGAAGGAAGCCGACCGCGCGCCATGGGGCGTCATCATGATGTTCGGCGGCGGCCTCGCGCTCGCCGCCGCGATCACCGCAAGCGGGCTCGCCGCCTGGCTCGGCGCGGTGCTCGCACCGCTCGGCAGCGTGCCGACGATCGTCCTCGCCGCGACTATCGTGGCGCTCACCATCCTGATCACCGAATTCGCGAGCAACGTCGCGACCGCGAGCGGGATCATGCCCGTGCTCGCGGCGCTGATCGCGGCGACCGGCGTCGACCCGATTCTGCTGGCGCTTCCCGTTGCGATGGCGGCGAGCTGGGGCTTCATGCTGCCGTCGGGGACCGGTCCGAACGCGCTCGCCTGGGCGACGGGCCATATCGCGCTGCCGCGCATATTGAAGGCGGGGTTCGCGCTCGACATTATCGGCGCCCCGCTGTTGATCGGGGTGATCTGGACCATCGCGATGGTCGGATGAACCGCGCAATATAGTTTCAAACGAAACCTGCGTGCTATACAGGGCCCCAACACCTCAAGGAGCATTCCCATGGCCATGCGCGGCAAACCCAAGAACAACACCAAGAAAATCGGCGATCGCGACCTCAGTCCCGCCACGCTGATGATGGGACTCGGCTATGACCCCGTGCTCTCCGAAGGATCGCTGAAGCCGCCGATCTTCCTGACCTCGACCTTCGCGTTCGAAAGCGCAGCGGCGGGCAAGCGCTTCTTCGAACATATCACCGGCAAGCGCGAAGGCCCGGCCGACGGCCTCGTCTATTCGCGCTTCAACGGCCCGAACCAGGAAATCCTCGAGGACCGCCTCGCGGTGTGGGACGGCGCCGACGACAGCCTCGTCTTTTCGAGCGGCATGTCGGCGATCGCGACCCTGCTCCTCGCGCTCGTCGGCCAGAATGACGTAATCGTCCATTCGGGCCCGCTCTATGCCGCGACCGAAACGCTGATCGCGCGCATCCTGTCGCGCTTCGGGGTCAGCTTCCTCGACTTCCCCGCCGGCGCGACGCGCGAGGAAATCGACGACATTCTGGCGCGTGCGAAATCGCTCGCCGACGAGAAGGGCGGCAAGGTCGCGCTCGTCTATCTCGAAAGCCCGGCGAACCCGACCAACGCGCTCGTCGACGTCGAAGCGGTTCGCGGCGCGCGCGACGCCGCCTTCCCCGGCGAGCAGCAACCGCCGATCGCGATCGACAACACCTTCCTCGGCCCGCTGTGGCAGAAACCGATCCGCCAGGGCGCCGAACTCGTCGTCTACAGCCTCACCAAATATGCCGGCGGCCATTCGGACCTCGTCGCGGGCGGCGTGTCGGGCGACCAGCGGCTGCTCAACATCATCCGACCGATGCGCAACACGATCGGCACGATCTGCGACCCCAACACCGCGTGGATGCTGCTGCGCAGCCTCGAAACGCTCGAACTGCGCATGAACCGCGCGGGCGAAAATGCGCTGAAGGTCTGCACCTTCCTGCGCGATCATCCCAAGGTCGAAGGTCTTGGCTATCTCGGCTTCATTCAGGACGCGCGCCAGAAGGACATCTTCGACCGCCATTGCACCGGCGCCGGATCGACCTTCTCGCTGTTCATCAAGGGCGGCGAGGAAGAAAGCTTCCGTTTCCTCGACGCGCTCAAGATCGCAAAGCTCGCGGTCAGCCTTGGCGGCACCGAGACGCTCGCGAGCCATCCCGCCGCGATGACGCATTTGTCGGTTCCCATCGAGCGCAAGAAGGCGCTCGGCATAACCGACAATCTGGTGCGCGTGTCGATCGGCATCGAAGACCCCGACGATCTGATCGCCGATTTCGCGCAGGCATTGGACGCGGTTTAAAAATCCCCCTCCCACTTGTGGGAGGGGTTAGGGGAGGGCATGTCGGAAACGGCGCTCTCTGAAAAACAGGCCCTCCCCCGACCCCTCCCGTAAACGGGAGGGGAGAATCAGCGCCGCGCGCGCCAGTCGACGACCTGCCAGCCCATTTGCGGGGCGAGCAATTTCAGCCTGCGCGATGGCGTCGCCGCGACCGCCTCGTCGGCAAAATGCAGCATCGGGTGGTCGGACACATGGTCCGAATAGGCGCGGATATGCGCACGATCGCGGGTGATGTCGTTGGCCGCCATCCAGTCGTCGATCCGCGCGAACTTCGCCTCGCCATAGCAATTGTCGCCCGCGAGCCGCGCGTGGATATGGTCGGCGCCGTCGGGCTCGTCGAGCTGCGTCGCGAGCACATCGTCGATCCCGAGCCGCCGCGCGATCGCATCGACGTAGAGGTGGAACGACGCGGTCGCGAGCAGCAGCCGATACCCCGCCTCGCGGTCGGCGGCGATCTGCTCGAGCGCTGCGGAGTGGAGCCCGCGCGCTACGACCTTGTCGGCATAGCTTTCGGCGAGCGGCGCGATTTCGGTGCGGCGAAAGCGCTTGCCGACAAGCAGCCGGAGGTTGATTGCCTTCAGCCGCGAGCGGTCAATCAGGCGCAGCGAATAGGCCGCCCCCGCAAGCCCGACGAGCGGCAGCAACAAGAGCCGCCATTGCTGGCGCCGCCGCGCAACATGCATCAGGAAGCCGCTGTAAGTCCCTGAACGCGTTATCGTCCGGTCCATGTCGTACATCGCGACGCGGTGCGCATAGTCGGGGATCGGCGTGGCGAGCGGGTCTTCCATCCCCCACCCATAGTGTGGCCCGGCATGGCGGCCAAGGCCCGGCAAACTAAACCATGGATTCACTTGCCGTCATGGGGCAAATAAGACAATGTTCCCGCACGATGGTTGCCAGGGCGGATTTCGAACATAGCGACGGTGCCGATGGTGCCGAAGTTCGCTTCACTGGCCGTCTGACGCTCGCGCGTCTGGGTGACGTTCCCGCGCGTCTCGATGCGCTGGGTCCGATCGGGACGCTCGACCTGTCGGCGCTCGAGCGCATCGACACCGTCGGCGCCTGGATCGTGACACGCACCGCCAAGGAACATGGTTCGAAGGTCGTCGGCGCGAGCGAAGAAGCGCAGCGCCTGCTCGAGGCACTCGCCAGCGACAAGAGCGAATATCGCGTCCACCGCGATCGCCGCCCGGGCTGGGCGCGGATGCTCGAACAGGTCGGCCATGCCAGCGTCGCGATCTGGCACGAACTGCTGGGCATCGTCGGCTTTTTCGGTGCGATGATCGTCGCGCTGGGCATCCAGATTCGCGCGCGCCGCCGCCTCCGCTGGAATGCCGTTGTCACCCGTTTCCAGACCGTCGGCGTCGACGCCCTGCCGATCATCGGCCTGATGAGCTTCCTGATCGGGATCGTCATCGCGCAGCAGGGCGCGGTGCAGCTCGAACAATTCGGGCTGGAGGTGTTCACGATCAACCTCGTCGGCCGCGCCTCGATCCGCGAACTTGGCCTGCTGATGACCGCGATCATGGTCGCGGGCCGCTCGGGATCGGCCTTTGCCGCCCAGATTGGCACGATGAAACTGACCGAAGAGATCGATGCGATGCGCACGATCGGGGTGTCGCCGATGGAAGCGATCGTGCTGCCGCGCGTCGCCGCGTCGACCATCACCATGCCGCTGCTCGGTTTCTACGCCAGCCTGTGCGCGATCGCGGGCGGCGGCGCCTTTGTCTGGATCGGGCTCGACATCCCGCCGCTCACCTATATCCAGCGGCTGCGCGAAATTATTCCGATGACCGATTTTTACATCATGCTGATCAAGGCGCCCGTGTTCGGCATATTGATCGGCGTTACCGGCTGTTACGAAGGCATGCAGGTGCGCCAGAATGCCGAGGAGGTCGGCCAGCGCACGACATCGGCGGTGGTCGCCGCGATCTTCCTCGTCATCGTCCTCGACGCGATGTTCGCCGTCTTCTTCTCTTCGCTGGGATGGAATTGATGAGCGAAGAGATCGAGCAGGAGATCAAGGAAGAGCTTGCCGCCGCCGACGCGGTGCGGCCCGAAAAGTTCGAAACCGCCATTTGCATCCGCGGGCTCAAGAACCAGTTCGGCGATGCCGTGGTTCACGAGGATCTGAACCTCGACGTCCGTTCGGGCGAGATTCTGGGCGTCGTCGGCGGATCGGGCACCGGCAAGTCGGTGCTGATGCGCTCGATCATCGGACTCCAAACGCCGACCGCGGGCGAGATCGAAGTGTATGGCAAGACGCTCGACACGATCGCCAACGAAGAGGAATCGCGCGATCTGCGCCGGCGCTGGGGCGTGATGTTTCAGGGCGGCGCGCTCTTCTCGACGCTGAGCGTGGCCGAGAATATCCAGGTTCCGCTGCGCGAATATTATCCGCGCCTCGACCAGCGGCTGCTCGACGAGATCGCGGCATACAAGGTCGCGATGGTCGGCCTGCCCCCCGATGCCGGCCCGAAATATCCCGCCGAGCTGTCGGGCGGGATGGTCAAGCGCGCCGGCCTCGCGCGCGCGCTGGCACTCGACCCCGCGCTGCTCTTTCTCGACGAGCCGACCGCGGGGCTCGACCCGATCGGGGCGGCGAAGTTCGACGAACTTATCCGCGAACTGGCCGACACGATGGGCCTTACCGTCTTCCTCATTACCCACGACCTCGACTCGCTTTATGCCACCTGCGACCGGGTCGCGGTGCTGGCCGAAAAGAAGGTGATCGCGGTCGGCACGATCCCGGAACTGCTTGCCACCGAGCATCCGTGGATACAGGATTATTTCAACGGGCCACGCGGCCGTGCTGCGGCAAGCGGGAACCAAACCGCGAAGCCGCGATAGGAACAGCTGATGGAAACACGCTCAAACAACGTCCTCGTCGGCGCTTTTGTCCTCCTCTTCACCGCGGCGCTCGCCTTTTTCGTCGTCTGGCTGGCGAACGACAGCGGCGGCGACAAGCGCGAATATGACATTTTCTTCAAGCAGTCGGTCGACGGGCTGAACAAGGGCGCGCAGGTGCAATTCTCCGGCGTTCCCGCGGGCCAGGTGCGCGAAATCGCGCTGTGGCCCGAAGATCCGCAATTCGTCCGCGTCCGGATCGAGGTGAACGAGGGCGTCCCGGTGCTGCAGGGAACGACCGCCGCGCTCGAAGGCGTCGGCTTTACCGGCGTGTCGCAAATCTCGCTCGATGGCGCGGTCAAGGGCGCGCCGCCGATCGCCGACAAAGGGCCCGCGGGCAAGCCCGTCATCCCGACGCGCGTCGGCGGCCTCGGCGAACTGCTCAACACCGCGCCGCAATTGCTCCAACGCCTGTCGACGCTGAGCGAACGCCTCGCCGAACTTGCCGACGACAAGAATCAGGAAAGCTTTGCCAAGATACTGGCCAATGTCGAAGCGACCACCGCGACGCTCGCGCGCAACGGGCCGGCGCTCGAACGCGCGCTCGCCGATACACGCATCGCCATCCAGCAAGCGGGCAACGCCGCCGAACAGGTCGGCAACCTCGCGGCGTCGGCGCAGGGCACGATCGACCGCAACGTCGACCCCGCGATGGCGAACCTGCGCGATACGCTGAAATCGGCGAATGCCTCGATGGCGACGCTCGAGGCCGCGATCAGCGACGCGCGGCCGGGGCTCAAGACGTTCAGCGAAACGACGATTCCCGAAGCCAATGCGCTGATCCGCGATCTACGCCGTACCTCTGCCTCGCTGTCCAGCCTGACCGACAAGCTCGACCAGCAGGGCGCGGGCGCGGTTCTCGGCGGCAGCCAGCTGCCCGACTACAAGAAATGAGGATGCCCATGATGCGAACATTCCGCGCCCCGCTGGTTGCCGTCATCGCGGCTGTGACGCTCTCGGGCTGCATCGGACTCGGCGGCAAGACACCGCCCTTCCTGCTGACGCTCGACGCCGACGCGGCGCCGAGCGCGGGCGGTGCGCGCACCGCGGCCGAAGCGGCGACACTGACGATCCTGATCCCGACCGCACCGCAAAAGCTGCGCACGACGCGCATCCCGGTGCAGCAGGACGGATCGAGTGTCGCCTATGTGAAGGACGCGCAATGGGTCGAGGCGCCCTCGCGCCTGTTCCAGCGGCTGGTGTCCGAAACCGTGTCGGCGCGCACGTCGCGCGTCGTACTCGACGAGGGGCAATATTTGACCGCGCCGGGCGAACAGCTAGCGGGGCAGTTGATGGAGTTCGGCGTCGACGCCGCGACGAACGAGGTCGTCGTCGTCTATCAGGCGATGCTGGTGTCGGCGGGCGGCAAGACCGTGACGCAGCGCCGCTTCGAAGCGCGCGAGGCGATCGGCGGCAAGGTCGAGGCGAAGCCCGTCGGCGAGGCGCTGACCCGCGCCGCGAACAAGGTCGCGGTCGAAGTTACGGGCTGGCTGGGCGGCTAGGGTCAGAACCTAGACCGGCCTGCCCATTGCCATTTCGTGCCGCTGCGCCTAGAGGGCGCCGCATCATATCGCCTGTATCTGCGCAGCCTCTTCCGGGTTTCCGGCTGTGCCCTTTCCTTTCGAGCCCGCTGACTTGAAAGGACTATGCCATGGCGTGGGTCATCCTCGCGATCGCCGTTGTTACCGAAATCATCTGGGCGCTCAGCCTGAAATGGGCTGCGACGCTCGGGACCTGGCAGGCATCGGTCGTTCCCGTCTCGCTCAGTTTTTTGAACATGGCGCTGCTCGCGTTCGCGATGCGCGGGATTTCGGCCGGGACCGCCTATGCGATCTGGACCGGCCTCGGCGCGGTCGGCGTCATCATCGGCGGCATATTCTGGTTCGGCGAGAAGGTGAACGCGGTCCAGATCGGATTCATGGCGCTGATCGTCATCGGCGTCGCCGGGACCAAGCTGTTTTCGACGGCCTGATCGAGACCGTGGGGCGGTTTTCGACCGGGTGCCGCCTCCAACACTCTCGTCACCCGGACTTGATCCGGGGTCCCGCTTGAGATCAAAGCCTGCCGATGCCTCAAAAAAGCGGGATCCCGGATCAAGTCCGGGATGACGAAGGGTAAGGAAGCATCGACGGCTCCCCACCCCTAAGCCGCCCTCACCCCAACAAGCTCTTCGACGCCTGTTCGGTTACATCGCGCGACAGGCCGGGCTGCGCGAGGATGCGCTCGAGTTCGGCCTTCATCAGCGCCTGCCGCCCCTCGTCGAACCGTTTCCAGCGGCCGAGCGGCGGGATCATCTTCGCCGACGTCTGCGGGTTCTTCGGGTCGAGCGCTATGACGAGGTCGGCGATCAGCGTGTAGCCCGCACCATCGGCCTGATGGAACGCCGCCTGATTGCCCGTCAGCGCGCCATAGAGCGAGCGTACACGGTTCGGGTTCGCGAGCGTGAAGTCGGGGTGCTGCGCCAGCGCCTTCACCGCATCGACGGTGTCGCCGCGCAGCGACCACGCCTGCACCTGGAACCATTTGTCGAGCACGAGCGGGTTGTCGCGATAGCGTTGATAGAAGATGTCGAGTGCGGCGATGCGCTCGTCGCTGTCGCCATGCGCGAGCGTCGCGAGCGCCGCCTGCCGTTCGGTCATGCCGTCGGCATCGGAAAAGATGCGGAACGCCAGCGCCGGGGCATCGTCGGCCCCCGTTGCGGCGAGATAGGCGAGCGCGACGCCGCGCAGGCGGCGGCCGCCCTTGGCCTTGCTCGACAGGTCGGTCGCGGGCGGCGCTCTGCCGGCAAGGATCGCGCGCCATTTCGTTTCGAGCGCGGTGCCGATCGCGGCTTGCAAGGCGAGCCGCTCGCGGCGGATCGCGTCGGGGTCGACGGTGACCATCTGGTCGCCGATAAAGGCTTCGCTTGGCAGCAGCACCGCCTCGGCGACGAAAGCGGGGTCGCTTGCCGCGCCGGCGAGCGTCTGGCCGACCGCGTCGATCACCGCCCGATGATCGCCCGTCTTTCCCGATACTGCAGCAACGAGCGTGTCGAGCATCAGCTGCTGCAACGCCTCGTAGCGCGCGAACGGGTCGTCGTCGTGCGCGGCGAGCCACGCGAGTTCGCCAGAGCCACGCTCGAAATCGACGATGATCGGCGCCGAAAAGCCGCGATTGACCGACAGTGCCGGACGCGCCGCAAATTTGCCGAGCGCGATGCGCTGCGTTGCGCCGGTCACGGTGACGAGCGTGTCGGCGAGCGCATCGCCGCTGCCATCCATCGCAAAGGCGGCGAGGCGGAGCGGCATCATCATCGGCTGCTTTTCGGGCTGCCCGGGCGTTGGCGGCACCGTCTGCACGATATCGAGCGACCAGTGGCCGGCTTCTTCGGCCAGCGACAGTTTGAGCCGCGGCGTGCCCGCCTGCTCGTACCAGCGGCGGAACTGCGCAAGGTCGATGCCCGCGCCTTCCTCGATCGCACGCACGAAATCCTCGCACGTCGCGGCCTCGCCGTCGTGGCGCTCGAAATAGAGGTCGGTGCCTTTACGGAAGCGCTCGGGGCCGACCATCGTCGCCATCATGCGGATGATCTCGGCGCCCTTGTTATAGATGGTCGCGGTGTAGAAATTCGAGATTTCCTGAAAGCTGTCGGGGCGGATCGGATGCGCGAGCGGCCCGGCGTCCTCGGGGAATTGCGCGGCGCGAAGCAGACGGACATCCTCGATCCGCTTGACCGGGGGCGACCCCATGTCGGCCGAGAAATTCTGGTCGCGAAAGACGGTGAAGCCTTCCTTCAGGCTGAGCTGGAACCAGTCGCGGCAGGTGACGCGGTTGCCCGACCAATTGTGGAAATATTCATGCGCGACGACACCCTCGACCCCGTCGTAATCGACGTCGGTCGCAGTATCGGGATCGGCGAGGATATAGCGCGTGTTGAAGATGTTGAGGCCCTTATTCTCCATCGCCCCCATGTTGAAATCGCTGACCGCAACGATGTTGAACAGGTCGAGGTCATATTCGCGGCCATAGACGCGCTCGTCCCACGCCATGCTGTCCTTCAGCGCCTGCATCGCATGGCCGGTGCGATCCTGATCGCCGCCCCGCACCCAGATGCCGAGTTCGACCTCGCGCCCCGACATCGTCGTGAAGCTATCCTTGTTGACGACGAGGTCGCCGGCGACGAGCGCGAAGAGATAGGAAGGCTTCGGCCATGGGTCTTCCCACAGCGCCCAATGATCGCTCCCCTCTTCGCCCTGATCGACGCAATTGCCGTTCGACAGCAGGATCGGGAACGCGGCCTTGTCGCCCGCCATCCGTACCTTGTAGCGGCTGAGCACGTCGGGGCGGTCGGGGTGGAAGGTGATGCGGCGAAAGCCTTCGGCCTCGCACTGCGTGCAGAGCAGGCCGCCCGACGCATAGAGCCCCGACAGCTGGGTGTTCGATGCGGGGTCGATCACCGTGTCGACCTCGACCGCCGCCGCGGTGCGTTCGCCGAGGTCGACGATCAGGTCGCTGCCCTCCATCCGCCAGTCGTTCCACACTTCGCCATCGACGCGCACCGCCGCCGGGGTCAGCCCGTCGCCGCGCAGCAGCAGCGGCACCGGGGCGCCGCCCTGCCGCACCACCGACAGCGCCGCGCCGACCTTCGTCGCATCGATCCCGAGCGCGAAATCGAGCGCGATGTCGGGGATGGACCAATCGGGCGCGCGATAGTCGCTGCGGTGAATGGTGACGGGGATGGCGGGGGTTGAGGAGGCGTCGGTCATGTGATCGATCTAGGCACAGCGCCGCCGACGCGCAATAAGGCGCGCGATGGGACAGATGCTGATTTTCGGGATGGGTTATGCGGCGAGCCACCTCGGGGGCCGCCTCCGCGCGCGCGGCTGGGAGGTGACCGGGACGACGCAGGACGGGCGCGAGGGCAGTATTGCCTTTGCCGACGAGCGAGCGGTGCTCGGCGCGCTGCGCAGCGCGACGCACATATTGTCATCAGTGCCGCCCGCCGAGGGCGCCGACCCGGTGCTCGCGCGCTATGGCGAGGCTGTTGCTCTCGCCCCGGCGGGCTGGGTCGGCTATCTGTCGTCGACCGGCGTCTATGGCGATACGGGCGGCGCGTGGGTCGATGAAAGTGCCGCCATCAAGGGTCGTCGTCCCGACCGCAACGCGGCCGACGCGGCTTGGGGCATGCTGCGCAGCGATGTCCGCACCTTTCGTCTCCCCGGCATCTATGGCCCCGGCCGCTCGATCCTCGATCGCATCGCCGAGGGCCGGGCACATCGGATAGACTTGCCCGAACAGGTTTTCAGCCGCGTCCATGTCGATGACATCGCGGGCGGGGTCATGGCATCGTTCAGGGGACCGGCGGGCGTCTATAATCTGGCCGATGACGAGCCGTGCCATCAGAATGAACTGGTCGAATGGGGCTGTGCAATGTTGGGGGTGGCGGCGCCGCCGCTGCAATCGCTGGAAGAAGCCGGCCTGTCGCCCGCCGCCTGCGCATTTTATGCCGAGAACCGCCGTGTTGCGAATGGCAAGGCGAAACGATTGCTTGGCTGGACACCGCGCTATCCGAGTTTTCGCGAGGGGTTGGCAAGCCTACCCATGACCGTCGCCCCCGCGGAGGCGGGGGCCGCTATCGGCGTAGAGTAAGGTTGCCAGC